>CAZVWX010000056.1:0-7648 GCA_964631105.1 uncultured Prevotella sp.
ACCACCAACCCCTAAGCGCACGGCCCGCCCCCCGCGGGCGGGCCCCGCCCGGGCGGGGCGCGGCGCATCCGCCCGGGGGCGGAAGGGGCATGATGCGGCGGCGGGTGTCCACACACATCCGGCCGGCGGGTGTCCACACACATCCGGCCGGCGCGTGGCACACATCCACGTGATACCCGGGAGCTACCTTGCTCCGCTCCGCCATCACCCCCGAAAAGCCGGACGGCCGCATCATTTATGCATCATTTATGGCGGCCGGAGAGAAAGAAAAGGCACTTTTTTCTTTGTCGTTACAGCGGATTGCCGTACCTTTGCACGGAATATCTGAAAACGTAAACACCAAGACTTGTAGTGATGAAAACATGGAAGAAATACCTGCCCGATGTTCTGGCGGTGGTGATTTTCGCAGTCATCTCGTTCGCCTATTTCATGCCGGCCGACCTTGACGGACGCATTCTCTATCATGGCGACTCGTCGGCCGGGACGGGCTCGGGGCGCGAGACGCAGCTCTTCGAGCAGCAGACCGGCGAGCACAGCCGGTGGACCAACTCCATCTTCAGCGGCATGCCCACCTACCAGATGTCGCCCTCGTACAAGAGCACCCACGTGCTGGGGGTGCTCACGCAGGTGTACCACCTGGGGCTGCCCGACTATGTGTGGTATGTCTTCGCCTACCTGCTGGGCTTCTACATCCTGCTCCGCGCCTTCGCCTTCAGGCGGTCGCTGGCCGCGCTGGGGGCCGTGGTGTGGGCCTTCTCGTCCTATTTCTTCATCATCATCGCCGCCGGCCACATCTGGAAGGTGTGGGCCCTGGCCTACCTGCCGCCGATGATAGCCGGCGTCGTGCTGGCCTACCGTGGCCGCTACCTGTGGGGCCTGGTGCTCACGGCCCTCTTCGGGGCCTTTGAAATCAACGCCAACCACGTGCAGATGACCTATTATTATCTGTTCATCATCCTCTTCATGGTGTTGGCCTTCCTGGTCCAGGCCGTCGGCGAGCGCCAGCTGGCCCGGTTCGGCAAGGCCACGCTGGCCAGCCTCGGCGGCGCGGCGATTGCCGTGTGCATCAACGCCTCCAACCTCTACCACACGTGGCAGTACAGCCAGGAGTCGATGCGGGGCAAGAGCGAGCTGGTGAAGAAGAACAGCGCCAACCAGACCAGCAGCGGCCTCGACCGCGACTACATCACCCAGTGGAGCTATGGCGTCGGCGAGACGTGGACGCTCCTCATCCCCAATGCCAAGGGCGGGGCTTCGGTGCCGATGAGCCTGAACAAGACGGTGCAGGAGAAGGGCGACCCGCAGCTCATGCAGGCCTACCAGCAGATAGGGCAGTACTGGGGCGACCAGCCCGGCACGTCGGGGCCCGTCTACGTGGGGGCGTTCGTGCTGACGCTCTTCGTCCTCGGCCTGTTCATCGTCAAGGGGCCGATGAAGTGGGCCCTGCTGGCCGCCACGGCGCTCTCCATCCTGCTCTCGTGGGGAAGGAACCTGATGGGGTTCACCAACTTCTTCCTCGACTACGTGCCCATGTACGCCAAGTTCCGCACGGTGGCGAGCATCCTCGTCATCGCCGAGTTCACCATCCCCCTGCTGGCCATGATGGCCTTGAAGAAGATTGTCGACGACCCGTCGCTGCTGCGCCGCAAGCGCAAGTGGGTGGTGGCGAGCCTGGCGCTCACCGCCGGCCCCTGCCTGCTGTTCGCCCTCTTCCCCGGCATCTTCGGCTACATCCCGGCGGCCGAGCAGCAGCAGTTCGGCCAGATAGCCGCCCAGGGGCAGGAAGCCTCGCAGTTTGTGGCCATGCTCACGGCCAGCCTGGTGGAGCTGCGCAAGGCCATCTTCACCGCCGACTGCTGGCGCAGCCTGCTCGTCATCGCCATCGGAACCGTCTGCCTCGTGCTCTACGGCCGGCGCAAGCTGCGCCCCGTCTGGCTCGTGGGGGCCATCGGGGCGCTCTGCCTCGCCGACATGTGGCAGGTGGACAAGCGCTACCTCTACGACGACATGTTCGTGGAGAAGAGCGTGCGCGACAACCCCGTGCAGATGACCGACACCGACCGGCAAATCCTGCGCGACAAGAGCCTGGACTACCGCGTGCTCAACCTGGCCTCGAACACCTTCAACGAGAACGAGACGTCCTATTACCACAAGAGCATCGGCGGATACCATGCCGCCAAGCTGCACCGATACCAGGACCTCATCGACGCCTACATAGCCCCCGAGATGCAACAGATGGTGCCCGCCATCGCCCAGGCCGGCGGCGACATGACCCAGGTGGACGGCGACAGCATCTTCCCCGTGCTGAACATGCTCAACACCAAATACTTCATCATGGGGCTCCAGGGCGGACAGACCATCCCCATACAGAACCCCTACGCCTATGGCAACGCGTGGCTGGTGGACAAGGTGGACTATGTGGACAACGCCAACGAGGAGATAGCCCGGGTGGGAAAACTGGCCTTGCGGCATGAGGCCGTGGCCGACAGGAAGTTCCTGCCGGAGCTCGGGCAGAGCAAGCCACAGGGGCAGGTGTCACGGGTGACGATGGACAGCTACAAGCCCAACCACCTGGAATACACGGTGGAGACCGACCGCGGCGGCGTGGTGGTATTCTCGGAAATCTATTATCCCGAATGGACGGCCACCGTCGACGGCCGCCCGCGCGGGCTCGGACGCGTGGACTACGTGCTGCGGGCCCTGAGCGTGGAGCCCGGAAAGCACAAGGTGGCGCTCGACTTCCACCCCGCATCCGTGGGCAAGACCGAGGCCACGGCCTACGTCGGCTACGGCCTGCTCGTCGTGCTCGTCGCCGTGGCCGCGCTCGCCGACCGAAGGCGGAGGACAGCGGCAACGGATCGTCAAGACAAGGAGGGCGCAAAGGCATGAAGACGCTGCTCTCGCTGCCCCCCAACCTGGTGGGGTGCTTCCACAACATCACGGGGCTGCCGGCCCAGGACTTCTTCTGCACGCACGACCCCGTAGGCCGCAAGCTGGGGTCGGGCGGGGGCTCGGCGTGGCTCCTCATCGACGACTTCCTGCACCAGCCGGGCACGACCCACAACGCCCGGGGCTTCCGGGAGTGGCTCGCGGCCGAGAAGCGCCTGCTCATCCACGCCGGCGGACAAAGCCGGAGGCTCCCGGCCTACGCCCCCTCGGGGAAGATTCTCACCCCCATTCCCGTGTTCCGGTGGGAGCGCGGGCAACGGCTGTCGCAAAACCTGCTCAGCCTGCAGCTGCCCCTCTACCGGCAGATACTCGGCAGCGCGCCCGCCTCCCTGCACACGATGATTGTGAGCGGCGACGTCTACATCCGCTCCACCGAGCCCCTGGGCCCCATACCCGAGGCCGACGTGGTGTGCTTCGGGTTGTGGCTCGGCCCCGAGGTGGCCAAGGACCACGGCGTGTTCGTGGCCTCGCGCCAGCAGCCGACGGTGATGGAGTGCATGTTGCAGAAGCCGTCGGTGAGCGAGCTCGGCGCCTTGCAGAAGCGCTGCTTCTACCTCACCGACATCGGCCTGTGGCTGCTCAGCGACAAGGCCGTGGGCGTGCTCATGCGGAAGTGCGCCGACTTCGGGCGCCTGGACGGCGGAAGCCCGAGCGACGCCGTCGCCGAATACGACCTCTACGGCACCTTCGGCTGCTGCCTGGGCACCCGCCCCACCATCGACGACGACGAGGTGAGGGGGCTCACGGTGGCCGTCGTCCCCCTGCCCGGAGGCGAGTTCTACCACTTCGGCACCTCCCACGAGCTGCTCTCGTCGACCGTCGCCATACAAAACCTGGTGAACGACCAGCGCGAAATCATGCACCACTCGCAGAAGCCGGTGCAGTCGGTGTTCGTGCAAAACGCCGTCACCCGCATCACCTTCACCGACAAGAACGAGAACGTGTGGGTGGAGAACAGCTGCATCGGCAAGGGATGGACGCTGGAGAACAACCACATCATCACCGGCGTGCCGGCCAACGACTGGACCCTTCACCTCAAGGCCAACCAGTGCGTCGACATCGTGCCGGTGGGCGAGACCGGCTGGGTGGTGAGGCCCTACGGCTACTTCGACAAGTTCGAGGGCCGCAAGCAGGCGGAGCGGCGCTTCCCCCTGGCCCGCCGCGCCGGCGACATCGAGCCCCTGCTGCGCTACATGCTGGGCGACGACACGTCGGAGGCGGCCCGCGAGCGATACGAGGCGGCCACGAAGCTGAGCGCCGAGATGATTTCCGAGCAAGCCAACCTGCGGCGCCTGGAGCGCCAACGCCACCAATTCCGGACGAAGAACTGGAGCGCCCTGGCCGAGAACTACGCCCACAGCGTGTTCTATCAAGTCGACCTCGACGACGCGGCCCACGCCTTCGCCGCCGACGGCATTCCGCTGCCCAAACCCATCGCCGCCGACGAGCCGCTGATGACGCGCATACACGACGCAATGTTCCGGAGCGAGACGCTCCGCCTGAAAGGGCTCGACGGAACGGCGGAGGAGGCCCGCGCCTTCGGGCTCCTGCGCGAGGGCATCATCGGCAACGACACGCTCAAGGTGTCGCCACGACTGGACGTGTGCCACGACCAAATCGTGTGGAGCCGGAGCCCCGTGCGCATCGACATTTCCGGGGGATGGACCGACACGCCACCCTTCTGCCTCATGGAGGGCGGCAACGTCATCAACCTGGCCATAGAGCTGAACGGGCAGCCCCCCTTGCAGACTTACATCAAACCTTGCACGGAGCGGCACATCGTCTTGAAAAGCATCGACTTGGGCGCGACAGAGGAGATAACGGCCTACGGGCAGCTGGCCGACTTCAAGCACGTGGGGAGCCCCTTCTCCATCCCCAAGGCCGCCCTGGTGCTCGCGGGCTTCCACCCCGCGTTCAGCACGGAGCAATACGCCACCCTCGCCGACCAGCTCGAAGCCTTCGGCAGCGGCCTGGAGCTCACCATGCTCTCGGCCATCCCCGCGGGCAGCGGCCTGGGCACGAGCAGCATCCTCGCCTCCACCGTGCTGGCCGCCATCAGCGACTTCTGCGGCCTGGCCTGGGACAAGAACACCATCGGCAACCGCACGCTCGTGCTCGAGCAGATGCTCACCACGGGCGGCGGATGGCAGGACCAGTTCGGGGGCATCCTGCAGGGCGTGAAGCTCCTGCAGACGAGCAAGGGCTTCGACCAGAACCCCGTGGTGCGCTGGCTGCCCGACGACCTCTACACGCGGCCCGAATACGCCGCCTGCCACCTGCTCTACTATACGGGCCTGACGCGCACGGCCAAGAAAATCCTGGCCGAAATCGTGCGCGGCATGTTCCTCAACCAGCATGAGGAAATCATGAAGCTGCGGCAGATGAAGGCGCACACGCTGGAGATGTTCGAGGCCATACAGCGCGACGACTTCCAAGCCATGGGGCGCCTGCTGCGCGAGAACTGGACGCAGAACCAGCTGCTCGACCCAGGGACCAACCCCGACGCCGTGAAGCGCATCGCCGCGCTGGTCGACGACCTGTGCCTGGGCTACAAGCTGCCGGGCGCGGGCGGCGGCGGCTATCTCTACATGGTGGCCAAGGACCCGGAGTCCGCCGCGCGCATCACCTCCACGCTCAACGCCCACCGGCCCAACGCCAACGCACGGTTTGTGAGGATGACGCTGAGCAAGCACGGCCTGCAGGTGAGCCGGAGCTGAGACGGGAAAGCGGCGCGAGGAGAAACGCCCGCAAACAAAAAGAAGGAAAGAGAAAGGAGAAAACGCGATGTACCAATACAAATACCCCCATCCGGCGGTCACGGCCGACTGCCTCGTGTTTGCCCCGGACGACAACCAGGAGGAGACCATCCTGCTCGTCGAGCGCAAGCATCCGCCCTTTGCCGGGTTCTGGGCTTTCCCCGGCGGATTCATGAACATCGACGAGACGGCCGGGAGCGCCGCCGTGAGGGAGCTTCAAGAGGAGACCGGGCTGCGCCTGTCCTTGAACCAGCTGACGCAGATAGGCGCTTTCACAGGAGTCCACCGCGACCCGCGCGAGCGTGTCATCACGGTGGCCTTCTATGCCGAGTTGGAAAGGCAGGAGCCCGTAGCGGGGGCCGACGACGCACAGTCGGCCCGCTGGTTCCCGCTGAGCGCCCTGCCCCTCTTGGCCTTCGACCATGCCGGGATTCTTGCCAAGACCTTGCTGAAGAGGGGCATCCGCATTTGAAAGGAGGAAGCCCATGCCGATGGAATTGCAAACACGAGTCGACCTGCCGCCTTCGGAGTGGAAGATGGGGCCTTGCGAGCCGGTGATGCTCGTGGGGAGCTGCTTCGCCGGCGAGGTGGGGCGGCGGCTTCGCGACGACCAGTTCCAGGCCGTCGTCAATCCGTATGGCGTCATGTACAATCCCGTGAGCATCCTCCACACCCTGCAACGGTGGGCCCGGGAGCAGGGCGGAGGCCGCGGGGGCGGGCGCTCATGCGGGGCCGTGCGGCCCCGCGCGGCCATCCTCACCCTGGGCACCAGCCACGTCTACGTGCTCAAGGAGACCGGCGAGGTAGTGGACAATTGCCAGAAGCGGCCGGCCGGGCTCTTCGAGGAGCGCGTGCTCGACGTCGACGAATGCGTGGAGAGCCTGCGGGCAGGCGTCCGCCTCCTGCAAGCCGCCGCCCCCGACGTGCACGTCATCCTCACGGTCAGCCCGATACGCTACCGCAAGTACGGCTACCACGCAAGCCGGCTGAGCAAGGCCACGCTCCTGCTGGCCGCCGACGAGGTGGCCGCCCAGGAGCCGCAGGCCGAGTATTTCCCGGCCTACGAGCTCCTGGAGGACGAGCTCCGCGACTACCGGTTCTACAAGCCCGACATGCTCCACCCCAGCGACCAGGCCGCGGACTACATCTACGAGAGGTTCGCCCGCTGCTATTTCTCTGACGACACGTTCCGCTTCCTCGCCGACTGGGAACCCATCAAAAAGGCCATGGCCCACAAGCCTTTCCATCCCGAATCGGACGAATATCGGCAATTTGTCGATAAAACGCAGTCGAAAATAGCCCTTCTTTGCAAAAAATATCCTATCTTTGCACTATCAACTGCTAACAACGAGAAGAAATGACATACTCGATTGAAAAAGTCACCACGCTCATCGGCGCGCGGCGCTACGGCGACAACGACATGAACATCGGTTTCATTCTCACCGACAGCCGTTCGCTCTGCTTTCCGGAGGAGACCCTCTTCTTTGCCTTGAAGTCGAAGCGCAACGACGGGCACAACTATATCCCCGAGCTCTACCGCCGGGGAGTGAGGAACTTTGTGGTAGCCGACGTGCCCAAGGGCTATGCCTCCGACTATCCCGGCGCCAACTTCCTGAAGGTGGTCGACACGCTGGAGGCCCTGCAGCGGCTGGCCGAGCGCCACCGCGACGAGTTCAACATCCCCATCGTCGGCATCACCGGCTCCAACGGGAAGACGATGGTGAAGGAGTGGCTCTACCAGCTGCTCTCGCCGCAATACGCCGTCACCCGCAGCCCCCGGAGCTACAACTCGCAGATTGGCGTGCCCCTCTCGGTGTGGCTCCTGAACGAGGAGACCCAGGTGGGCGTGTTCGAGGCGGGCATCAGCGAGCCCGGCGAGATGCTGGCCCTGCGCGACATCATCCAGCCCACCATCGCCGTGCTCGTCAGCCTCGGGGCGGCCC
>CAZVWX010000057.1:0-7559 GCA_964631105.1 uncultured Prevotella sp.
TCCCGCCTCCACCATCTCGGGGAACCGCCGGCTTTGCCGTCCGTTCTTGTTGATGCCGATGCACACCGGCTTGAGCCCTGGGAGCCAGAGCAGCTCGCTCCGCACCAAGTAGCGGAACCGTCCGTCGTAGTGCCGGCCGATGATGGCCCCGAGGCACACGCCGTCCTGCCCGCCGAGCGGGTGGTTGGAGACGAACGTGTAGAGGCGTCCGTCGTCCTTGTCGGGCAGGTTTTCGGCACCCACGACGGTGACGTGCATGTCCAGGTAGCTCACGCAGGCCTCCAGCCAGGGCGTGCCCTCGATGCCGCGGTGCTCGTCGAGGAAGGCGTTCACCTCGTCCTCGTGCAGGATGCGCTTGAGCCAGCCCGTGAGCCAGCGCGGCACCCACCGCGCCTTGCTGCCCAGCCGGCTTTTCACAATCTTTTCGATGTCGATGGTCTTCTGTGTGGCTTCTGTCATTGAGCTTTCTCCCTAATGTTGTGCAAAAATAACTTATCTTTTTGAGAATCGAGATGATTTTGCTGAAAAAATTTCCAAAATACAGCATTTTCGTCCATTTTGCCATAAAAATGACACGCCGCAGACCCGCTTTGCAATCGTCCACCCGACCTGGTCCCGGCCTCTGGCACTTTCGCCATCCACGTCCGCGGAGCTGAAGTGGAAGAAAAACGCCCCGTTTGCCCGCACGGCCACCTTTTTTAAGGCGAAAGAGAAAAAATGTGGGAAAAAGTGGGGCGATGTGGGGAATTTTGTGTAACTTTGGCACCGAAAACGACGAACAGAGAAATATGCGCTTGCTAGGAAACATAGAAGCCAAGATTGACGCCAAGGGCCGGGCCTTCCTTCCCGCGGTGTTCCGCAAGGTGCTCCAGGCATCAGGCGAGGAACGCCTCGTGCTTCGCAAGGATGTCTTCCAGGACTGCCTGGTGCTCTATCCCGAGAGCGAATGGAACAAGGCCCTCGACGAGCTCCGGCGCCGCTTGAGCCGCTGGAACGCGAGCCAGCAGATGGTCTACCGGATGTTCGTTTCCGATGCTGAGATGCTGCCCATCGACGGCAATGGCCGCGTGCTCATCCCCAAGCGCTACCTCCAGATGGCCGGCATCAGCCAGGCCGTGAAGTTCATCGGCATGGGCGACACCATCGAACTGTGGAGCAACGACGGCGACGGGCAGCCCTTCATGACCCCCGAGGCCTTTGGCCGCGCCCTGCAGGACGTGATGGACAGCGGGCAGCCCGGCGACCCCGACAACCCCCACGCCCTATGACCGAGGCCTACCACGTGCCCGTGCTGTTGGGGCACAGCGTCGACGGGCTCAACATCCGTCCCGGCGGCATCTACGTCGACGCCACCTTCGGCGGCGGCGGCCACAGCCGCGAGATCTTGTCGCGCCTTGGCGGGGCGTCGCACCTCTACAGCTTCGACCAGGATGCCGACGCCGAGGCCAACATCGCCGGCATCGGCGAGGACAAGAAGTCGAGGTTCACCTTCGTGAGGTCCAACTTCAGATACCTGGCCAACTGGATGCGCTACTACGGCGTCGACCACATCGACGGTCTGCTGGCCGACCTGGGCGTGTCGAGTCACCACTTCGACGACGAGAGGCGCGGCTTCTCGTTCCGCTTCGACGCCCCGCTCGACATGCGCATGAACAAGCGTGCCGGGGTCACCGCCGCCGACGTGGTGAACGGCTACAGCGAGCAGCACCTCGCCGACGTGTTCTACCTCTACGGCGAGCTCCGGCAGTCGCGCCGCCTCGCAGCCGCCGTGGTGCGCGCCCGCGCCGCCAGACCCATCGCCACCACGCGCGACTTTGCGGCCGCCGTGGAGCCCCTCTTCCGCCGTGAGAACGAGAAGAAAGACCTGGCACGGCTCTTCCAGGCCCTGCGCATCGAGGTGAACCACGAGATGTCGGCCCTGGCCGACCTGCTCCAGGCCGCCACCCGCCTGCTCGCCCCCGGCGGCCGCCTGTCAGTCATCACCTACCACTCGCTCGAGGACCGGATGGTGAAGAACGTGATGCGCTCGGGCAACACCGCCGGACGCGTGGAGAAGGACTTCTTCGGACGCGCCAGCACACCCTACCGCCTCGTGAACAACAAGGTGATAACGCCCTCCGCCGCCGAGCAGGAGCGAAACCCGCGCTCGCGGAGCGCAAAACTGAGAATAGCTGAGAAGAAATGAAAGAAGACCAGAAGCACCAAGCCAAGCCGGACGTGAAGCCCGAAGGGACTGCAGCCGCGAACGACACCGGCGGGCAGTCGCTCGGCGAAATCATCGCACGCCAAGCCCACGAGGAGGAAAGCCCCCACTCGTCGGGCTTCTCGCTGCGCAAGATTCTCGGCGGCGACTTCCTTACGGCCAAGTTTCTGAGGCGGCAAATCTGGATGTGCATCATCATCGTGGCCTTCATCGTGGTGTACATCTCCAACCGCTACAGCGTGCAGAACTATCTCATCGAAATCGACCGGCTGCAAAAGGAATTGCAGGACGCCAAATACAGAGCCCTCTCCACCAACGCCCAGCTCACCGAGAAGAGCCGCGAGAGCAACGTGCTTGAGGGATTGAAGAACAACAAGGACAGCGTGTTGAAGGTGTCGAGCCAGCCGCCGTACATCATCAACGTGCCCGACGACGACCACTCGGGGCAACCAAGCGACAACGAGAAATGAGCAGCAAGTTCCAGTACAAAAAAGTGATGATGCGCTACAACGCCATCGCCTTCCTGTTCGTCGCCTCAGCACTGTGCGTGGCGGGCAAGGCCGTCTATCTGATGACGGTCAAGAAAGGCTACTGGATGGAGGTGGCCGACCGCGTGAAGAAGGACTCCGTGGTGGTGAAGCCCGTGCGTGGCAACATCCTCAGCTGCGACGGGCAGCTTCTGGCCAGCACCCTGCCCGAATACAAAATATACATGGACTTCCAGGCCCTGCACGAGGCCGGCAACGACTCGCTCTGGCAAGCCAAGGAGGACTCCGTCTGCCAGGGGCTGCACCGCATCTTCCCCGGACGCAGTGCCGAGGAGTTCAGAAGCGAGCTCCGCCGGGGCTTCCAGTCCCGCCACACCGTGACCGCCGGCCGCCGCAAGGGCCGCGTGGAGCGCATGCGCCACTGGCCCCTGTGGGACCGGCGCATCGACTACAACACCTTCTGCGCCGTGCGCGAGCTGCCCATGTTCAGCATGACACCCTATCAGAGCGGGTTCCACTGGGAGGAGTACAAGGCGCGCAAGCTCAGCTTCGGCTCGGCTGCGGCACGCACTATCGGCGCCATGTTCGGCGCCAAGGACCAGCCCCGCTACGGTCTGGAGCTGGCCTACGACACCCTGCTCAGCGGCAAGGAGGGAACGATGAAGCGCCGCAAGGTGCGCAACCGCTTCCTCGACATCATCGACACGCCGGCCATCGACGGAGCCGACATCGTCACCACCATCGACATGTCGATACAAGACCTGGCCGAGCGGGCCGTGGTGGACGAGCTCAAGGCCATCGATAACGGCAAGGTGGGCGTGGCCATCGTCATGGAGGTGAAGACCGGCGACATCAAGGCCATTGTCAACATGGAGCGGTGCGCCGACGGCCAGTACCGCGAAATCAAGAACCACGCCGTGAGCGACCTGCTCGAGCCGGGCTCGGTGTTCAAGCCGGTGTCGCTGCTCGTGGCCCTGGACGACGGGGTGGTGGACACCACCTACACCGTGGACACTGGCAAGGGGCAGTGGCCCATGTACGGGCGGGTGATGAAGGACTGGAACTGGTACCGGGGCGGCTATGGCGTGCTCACACTGCCGCAGACCCTTTGGTACAGCTCGAACATCGGCGTGAGCCGCATCATCGACGACCACTACCGCCACAACCCCGAGAAGTTTGTTGACGGCGTCTACCGCACCGGCATTGCCGACTCGCTCCATCTGCCCATACCGGGAGCGGCCACACCTGTCATCAAGCGGCCCAGGAAGAACAGCCGCGGGCAATACACCAACTGGAGCAAGACCAAGCTGCCCTGGATGAGCATCGGCTACGAGACGCAGATTCCGCCCATCTCCGTGCTCACCTTCTACAACGCCATCGCCAACGGTGGCACGATGATGTGCCCCAGGTTCGTGCAACGCGTGGTGAAGAACGGCGAGACGGTGATGGAGTTCCCGCCCGAGGTGATGAGGAAGAGCATCGTGAGGCACCCGCAGGCCCTGCGCGAGATGCAGAACATCCTGGAGGAGGTGGTGAGCGTCGGCCTCGGCAAGAAGGCCGGCTCCACCTCGTTCCACGTCTCGGGCAAGACCGGAACGGCACAAATCTCGAAAGGGTCGCTGGGCTACAAGGCCGGCGGCACGAACTATCTGGTGAGCTTTGCGGGATACTTCCCCTCCGAGGCGCCGAAGTACAGCTGCATCGTCTGCATACAGACCAGCGGGCCACGTGCCTCGGGTGGCGGCATGAGCGGCGTGGTGTTCCACAACATAGCCGAGGGCATAATGGCCCAGAACATCAGGATGAGCGCCAGCCTGGCCCGCGACTCGCTCTCCATCTTCGCCCCCGAGGTGAAGCGGGGGAACATCCTCGCCGCCGACTACGTGCTCTCGCACCTCGGCATTCCCGTCAACACTCAGTGGTCGGGGACATATGCCGACGGCAACCCCATCTGGGGACGCGCCCGGCAGGAGAAGGGCGCCAAGGGCGTGGAGCTTGTCCGCCAGAAGATGTATGAACGGGGCCGCGTGCCCGACGCCACGGGCATGGGAGCCCGCGATGCCGTCTACCTGCTTGAGGAGTGCGGGCTGAGGGTGCGCATCGAGGGCCGCGGCAAGGTGGTGAAGCAGAGTCTGGCGCCCGGACGGCCCGTCAAGCGGGGCGATGTGTGCGTGCTGACCATGAGATAAACGAAAAAGCAAGCGAGATATGAAACTAAGCGAATTGCTCAAGGGCATCAAGCCGAAACAGGTTGTCGGCGATGCCGACATCGACATTACTGGCGTGAACATCGACTCGCGCAAAATCAGGCCCGGTCACCTTTTCGTGGCCATGAAGGGCACGCAGGTGGACGGCCATCGGTTCATCCCCAAGGCCGTGGACGGCGGCGCACGCGCCGTGCTCCTGGAAGACATGCCTCAGGAGCCGGCACAGGGAGTCACCTACGTGCAGGTGGAGTCCACCGAGGACGCCGTGGGCAAGGTGGCCACGCTCTTCTACGGCGACCCCTCGCGCCGGCTCAAGCTCGTGGGCGTCACCGGAACAAACGGCAAGACCACCATCGCCACCTTATTATATAATATGTTCCGCAAGTTCGGCTACAAGTGCGGACTGCTCTCCACGGTGTGCAACTACATCGACGACGAGCCCGTGCCAGCCGACCACACCACCCCCGACCCCATCGAGCTGAACGAGCTGCTGGCACGCATGGTGGACGCCGGCTGCGAGTACGCCTTCATGGAGTGCTCCTCGCACGCCATCCACCAGAAGCGCATCGGCGGGCTGCGCTTCGTGGGAGGCATCTTCACCAACCTCACCCGCGACCATCTGGACTACCACAAGACCTTCGAGAACTACCGCAACGCCAAGAAGGCCTTCTTCGACGCCCTGCCCAAGGAGGCGTTCGCCATCACCAACGCCGACGACAAGAACGGCATGGTGATGGTGCAGAACACGCGGGCCACCGTGAAGACCTACTCCGTGAGGCAGGCGGCCGACTTCCGCGCACGCATCATCGAGATGCACTTCGCCGGAATGTACCTCGACATCGACGGCCACGAGGTGGGCGTGCAGTTCATCGGCAAGTTCAACGTGAGCAACCTGCTCGCCGTCTATGCCGCGGCACGCATGCTCGGCCGGGAGCCCGAGGAGATTCTCGTGGCCATGAGCACCCTGCACAGCGTCAGCGGAAGGCTCGAGCCCCTGCACTCGCCCAAGGGCTACACCGCTGTGGTGGACTACGCCCACACGCCCGACGCACTGGAGAACGTGCTCAACGCCATCCACGAGGTGCTCGGCGGCAAGGGCCATGTCATCACCGTGTGCGGGGCGGGCGGCAACCGCGACAAGGGCAAGCGCCCCCTCATGGCCCAGGAGGCCGTGAGGCAGAGCGACCGCGTCATCATCACCAGCGACAACCCGCGCTTCGAGGACCCGCAGGCCATCATAGACGACATGCTCGCCGGGCTCAACGCGCAGCAGCGCAAGAAGGTGGTGGCCATCACCGACCGCGCCGAGGCCATACGCGCGGCGTGCATGATGGCGCAGAAGGGCGACGTGGTGCTCGTGGCCGGAAAGGGGCACGAGGACTACCAGGAAATCAAGGGCGTGAAGCACCACTTCGACGACAAGGAGGTGCTCCGCGGCATCTTCAAGGACGAGGCCTGATTCCTCGGAATCTTTAAACAGGGAGCTCTATGCTATACTATTTCTTCCGATTCCTAGAGCAATACGGCATCTCGGGAGCCCACATGTGGGGATACATCTCCTTCCGCGCCCTGCTTGCGCTCATCCTCTCGCTCGTCATCTCGGCGTGGTTCGGCGAGCGGTTCATCAAGTACCTCAAGCGAAAGCAGATTACCGAGACGCAGCGCGACTCCAGCGTCGACCCCTTCGGGGTGAAGAAGGTGGGCGTGCCCTCCATGGGCGGCATCATCATCATCGTGGCCGTGCTCATACCCGTTCTCCTGCTCGGCAGACTGAGGAACATCTACCTCATTCTGATGATTGTCACCACGGTGTGGCTCGGGTTCCTCGGCGGAATGGACGACTTCATCAAAATCTTCCGCCGCAACAAGGAGGGCCTCAAGGGCAAGTACAAGATAGTGGGCCAGGTGGGCATCGGCCTCATCGTGGGCGTGGTGCTCTGGGCCTCGCCCGACGTGAAGGTGAACGAGAACCTGGCCGTGGCGAGGCAGAACGGCCAGGAAATGGTGGTGAAGCACCGCCCCGAGGCCCGCAAGTCGCTGAAGACCACCATCCCCTTCGTCAAGGGGCACAACCTGGACTACTCGCGCCTCACTTCCTTCTGCGGGAAGTACAGGAACGCGGCGGGATGGATACTCTTCGTGGTGATGACCATCTTCGTGGTGACGGCCGTCTCCAACGGCGCCAACCTGAACGACGGCATGGACGGCATGTGCGCGGGCAACTCGGCCATCATCGGCGTGGCCTTGGGCATACTGGCCTACGTGAGCTCGCACATCAACTTCGCCGCCTACCTGAACATCATGTACATCCCCGGCTCGCAGGAGCTGGTGGTGTTCTTCTGCGCCTTCGTGGGCGCGCTCATCGGATTCCTGTGGTACAACGCCTATCCCGCGCAGGTGTTCATGGGCGACACGGGGAGCCTCACCATCGGCGGCATCATCGGCGTGGGGGCCATCATCATCCACAAGGAGCTGCTGCTGCCCATCCTCTGCGGCATCTTCTTCGTCGAGAGCCTGAGCGTAATCCTGCAGGTGTGGTACTACAAGCTGGGCAAGCGGCGCGGCGTGAGGCAGCGCATCTTCAAGCGCACGCCCATCCACGACAACTTCCGCGTGACCGACGACCAGCTCGACCCCGACTGCCACTACCTCATCACGAAG
>CAZVWX010000058.1:0-7492 GCA_964631105.1 uncultured Prevotella sp.
TCTGCACGTCGTCGAAGTCCTCAAGCCGCTCCACCATCTTGTCGATGGTCTCGCGGTCCTCGCCCTGCAAGTCTTTCAGGTCGTTCGGGATGTACGTGAACTCGGCGCTGGTGATTTCGTATCCGTCGTCTTCGAGATGCTTCTGCACGTCGCCGAAGCTCTGCGGGTCGGCGTAGATGGTGATTTCGTTCTCCTCCTCGTCCTCGTCGTAGTCCTCTTCCACGCCATAGTCGATGAACTCCAGGATGAAGTCGTCCATGTTCATGCCGTCCTTCTTCTTGAACGAGAACACGGCCTTGTGGTCGAAGAGGAAGCTGAGCGAGCCCGTTGTGCCCAGGTTGCCGTTGAACTTGTTGAACACCGAGCGCACGTCGGCCACGGTGCGCGTGGTGTTGTCGGTGAGGGTGTCCACGAGGATGGCAATGCCGTGGGGTCCGTATCCCTCGTAGGTCACCTCCTTGTAGTCGCTCTGGTCCTTGCCCATGGCGTTCTTGATGGCGCGTGAGATGTTGTCCTTCGGCATGTTCTCTCGCTTGCAGGTGGCGATGATGGCCCTCAGCCGCGGGTTGTTCTCCGGTTCCGGCCCGCCGGACTTCACGGCAATGGCAATCTCCTTGCCCAGTTTCGTAAACGTGCGGGCCATGTGGCCCCATCTCTTCAGCTTAGTAGCCTTGCGGTATTCGAATGCTCTTCCCATAATTGTTGGCCCTTCTCCAGTCGTCTTCCCCTCTGTGTTGTGAAGGCAGGCCGGCGATGTCGGGACTTGTTTTTATTGTTGTTTATATTCTCTAGTGATGTTTCCTTATCTGAGCTCGGCCCCCAGCTTGGTGGTGAGCTGGTGCACCAGCTTGCGCATGATGGCGTCGATGGCCTTGTCGTTGAGCGTCCGCGTGTCGTCTTGCAGGACGAAGTTCACGGCGTAGCTCTTCTTGCCCGCCGGCAGGCTCTTGCCCTGGTACACGTCGAAGAGCTCCACGCGCTTGAGCAGCTTCTTCTCGGTCTGTCGCGCCACGTCCACGATTTCCTGGAACTCCGTGGTCTCGTCGACGAGCAGCGCCAGGTCGCGGCTCACGGCCGGATACTTGCCCAGCTCCTTGAACTCGAGCTTGTTCTTGCGCACGGCCTTCATCAGTGCCGTCCAGTCTATTTCGGCGTAGTAGACGTCCTGGTCCAGGTCGAAGAGCTTCTTCATCCTCAGGTCCAGCGTTCCCATCTCGGCCAGCAGGCGCCCCTGGCGCGTTTCCACGCGCAGTGCCTTCGAGAAGATGTTGTTGTCCGACAGTTTGGTCACCACGGCGTTCTCGGCCAGTCCCACGCGTCGGAACACGTTGTCCACGTAGGCCTTCAGCTCATAGAACGAGCTCTCCTCGTCGGGGTGAGCCCACGAGCCCTGCACGCGCTTGCCCGTGAGCCAGAGCGCGAGGTGGTAGTCCTGCGTGTAGCCCTTGATGGGGCTCTCGTCGGTGCGCCTGTCCGCGCGGAACTGGTAGACGTTGCCCACCTCGAAGAACCGCAGGTTCTGCGCCTTCCGGTTCACGTTGCGCACGATGCTTTCCAGTCCGCCGAAGAGCAGGGTCTGCCTCATCACGCCCAGGTCGGCGCTGAGCGGGTTCATCACCTTCACGGTGTTGGCGTCGGGGTATCGGTTGAGCTGGAGCGTGGAATAGTAGGAAGCCTTGGTGAGCGAGTTGTTCAGAATCTCGTTGAACCCCATGCCGACGAGCTGCTCGGCCACCAGGTTCTCCACGTGATAGTTGTGGTCGGCCTCGCCCTGCACGGTGAGCGAGCTCTTCAGCATGGTGGGAATCTCCACGTTGTTGTATCCGTAGATGCGCAGGATGTCCTCCACCACGTCGCACGGGCGTTGCACGTCCACCCTGTAGGCCGGCACCACGAGGTCGACGCCCTCGGCGTCCTCGCCCGTGATTCTCATCTCCAGGCTTTCGGCTATGCGCTTGATGGTGTCGGCGCCCAGGTGCTTGCCGATGAGCCGGTCGGCGTATTCATAGTTCAGCCTCACGGGGAAGTCGGGCATCGGGTGCGGATAGACGTCCTTGATGTGCATGCTCACCTTGCCCCCGGCCAGTTGCTTGCAGAGCATGGCGGCCTGCTTCAGGGCGTAGATGGTGCCGTTGGGGTCGACGCCGCGCTCGAACCGGTAGCTGGCGTCGGTTGACAGCCCGTGTCGGCGTGCGCTCTTTCTGATCCATGTGGGGTGGAAGTAGGCGCTCTCGAGCACCACGTTGCGCGTCGTCTCATAGGTTCCGCTGCCCTTGCCGCCGAAGATTCCGGCGATGCACATGGGCTCCTCGGCGTTGCAGATGCTCAGGTCGTGCTCGCCCAGGGTGTGCTCCACGCCGTCCAGGGTGACAAACTTGGTGCCCTCGGGCTGCGTGCGGACGACGATTTTGTGGCCCTTCACCATGTCGGCGTCGAAGCAGTGCATGGGCTGTCCGTAGGCCATCATGATGTAGTTGGTGATGTCGACGATGTTGTTGATGGGTCGCAGGCCGACGACGGTGAGCCGGTCGCGCAGCCATTTGGGGCTGTCCTTCACCTCGCAGTCGCTGATGCTCACGCACGCGTAGCGTCGGCAGGCCTCTTCGTTGTCTATCTCCACGTCGATGGGCAGGTCGTCGTTGTCCACGGCGAACCCGTCGCAGCCGGGCCGGTGCAGGCTTGTGTTGTAGCCGTTTTGCTTGAGCCAGGCATACAGGTCGCGCGCCACGCCGTAGTGGCTCAGCGCGTCGGCGCGGTTGGCGGTGATGTCAATTTCGATCACCCAGTCGCTTTCCAGGTGGTAGTATTCGGCGGCCGGCTGCCCCACGGGGGCGTCGTCGGGCAGCACGATGATGCCCGAGTGGTCGCTGCCGATGCCAATCTCGTCCTCGGCGCAAATCATGCCCAGGCTCTCCACACCACGAAGCTTCGACCGCTTGATGGCGACCTCCTTGTCGCCGTCGTAGAGCACGCAGCCCAAGTCGGCCACGATGACCTTCTCGCCGGCGGCGACGTTGCTGGCCCCGCACACGATTTGCTGGGGCTGGCCCTTGCCCAGGTCCACGGTGGTGACGTGCAGGTGGTCGCTGTTGGGGTGGGGCTCGCAGGTGAGCACCTGGCCCACGAAGAGGCCTTTCAGTCCGCCGCGCACGGCCTGCACCTCCTCAAGCGACGCCACTTCCAGTCCGGTGGAGGTGAGCGCGTCGGCCGTCTGCTGCGGTGTCAGGTCGAAATCGACATATTCTTTAAGCCATTGATATGAAATCTTCATGATGCTGAATTTATCTGTTTGCTTGTAAAACCGTGCAAAATTACAAAGATTTTTTCTAATTCCCAAGGCCGTGCCAGCCTTTTTTGCCCCATGCCATGGGTCTGACGGTTTCGGGGCGGTTTTCCGTTGCCCGGGGCACGCGCCGGGCGGGACCCTTGCGGGTGGTCGCCGCCCAGCATGCCGGCCCCCTTGATGCGACGGGGACGGGCACGGGGCGGGTTTTTTGCGGGTGGCCGCCGAGTGCCGCAAGGAGGCTGTTGGATGGAATCGGATATATATTTACATTTTTGCAACGTCCCTTGTCTCCCCCGTTTTGACAGAATGACGGGTCAACTCGTGGTTTTGTGACATTCTGCGAAGTTTGTTCCTCGGTTTGCTTACGGTTTTGTAAAGATGCGAGAAAAATAGGGGGTCGTTTCGAAGAACGGCCTTCTTCGGTCTGAAGAACGGCCTTCTTTGCCTCGAAGAACGGCCTTCTTCGATGCCAAGAAGGCCGCTTACACATTGCAAGAAGGCCGTTTTTCAAATTGATGAGAGAATAGTTGACAATGTAGGTCGGTTCCTCTTGATGTGGAACAACGTCTTTCCTCTTGCATTCGGGCAAAAAAAAGCCTGCCGGGGGGCAGGCTGTGTTTGTTTGGAATAGTTGGTTGGGTGTTTGGGCGGCGGTTATGCCTCGGCCTTCTTGGTCTTCTCGGCATAGCTCTCGGGCGAGAGCACAGAGACCTTGCTCTTGTTGTACTTGCCCTTGTGGAAGTAGACCACGCCGTCGGTGAGGGCATATAGAGTGTCGTCCTTGCCCTGGGCGACGTTCTCGCCGGGGAAGTGCTTGTTGCCACGCTGGCGCACGATGATGTTGCCGGCGGTGATGGCCTGTCCGCCCCAAATCTTCACGCCCAGTCTCTTGGAGTGAGACTCGCGTCCGTTTCGTGAACTGGTCTGACCTTTCTTATGTGCCATTTCTTGTTCCTCCTCGTTTTAAGCGTTGATAGATTTAACCTCGATTTCAGTGAACTGGGCGCGTTGTCCGTTCTTCTTGCGTGAGTCCTTGCGGCGCTTCATCTTGAAGACGATGACCTTCTTGCCCTTGACGAGCGGTTCCACAATCTCGGCTGTTACTTTTGCGCCCTCTACAGTCGGCGCACCCACTGTGACCGTGCCCTCGTTGTCGATGAGGAGCACCTTGTCAAATTCAACAGTTTTGCCGGCTTCGGCGTCCTTGATGTGGTGGACGTAGAGCTTCTTGCCCTCCTCGGCTTTGAACTGCTGACCGTTAATTTCTACAATTGCGTACATTGAGTTTGATGTATAAACGGGTTTCCCCCGCCAGGCGTGCGACCTTTGCCGCCGCTTCCTTGAGCCTGAACGAGCTAAATCGGATGCAAAATTACTAATTTTTCACCATTCTCTCTTCTTCTGTGTGCTCCAAAGAGCATTTTTTAAGAAAGATTAAATGTTCCGGGGCGTTATTCCTCCACTTCCTTGATGCGCACCATGTTGAGGGCCGAGATTTTGTGGTTGGGGCTGACGGTGGCCGTAATCTTGTAGCGGTTGGTGCCGTTCTTGGCCGCGTCGGTGTGCTCCACCTCCTGCCGGGCGGTGAAGTTCACCTGGTATTCGAAGTTTTCCTCGCCCACGTCGTGCTTCTTGATGCTGTAGTCGTTGTTTAGGCGCCAGTTCATGTTGGTGATGTCGTCCTTGTAGATTTTCTGCAGGAAAGTCCTCACGTCTTCCTTCGTGGCGTCGGCTTTGCCCAGGAACGACGACAGGATGTCCTCGCACGTGGCCGTGAGCCCGCCCTCGTTGCGCGAGTTGACGCTTTGGAAGAAGCTGCGGAAGAGGCCGCTGATCATCTGCTTCTCTTCGGGCTGCACCTCCTTGGCCTTCACCTTCTTGATGGCGTCGTTGGCCTCGTCGATGTGTGCGCCGTCCTCGTGCTCGCTCAGATAGGTCTGGTAGGCCTCCACGGTGTTCTCGTTGCTGGCGTCGGTCCAGTCGAGCGAGTCGATGCGGTTGTAGGCGTCGCGCCGGTGCGGGCTGTCGGGGTGTTTCTGCAGGTATTCCACGAGTGCCGCCTTCGACTGGCTCATGATGGCGTTTTGCCAGTCGATGTCGTTTTGCTTGAGTTTGGCAAGCAGGTTGTTGATGTTCTGCACGTGCTCGGGGTCGGCGTCCTCGCTGTAGTCGTTCAGATACTGCTGCATGATGAGCGGGTCGTTCGAGCTCACGGCGTTCTCGTAGGCTTCGCGTTCCTTGTTCGCGCTGGCCTCGTGGTAGAAGTAGAAGCACACCGTGCAGATGAGGAGTGCGATGACGAGCCCCACCCAGACGGCCGAGTGGTTTTTCTTCTTGGGCTTCTTCGGGGTTCCGGCTGGCGTGCCTCCTCCCCCGGCGGCGGCTGTTGCGGCCGGCTGGGGTTGCGGCTGGGCGGGCGCCGGGGCTGCGGGGCGCTGCTGCGCCGTGGCTGCGGGGGCGGTTGTGGCTGCGGGGGCCAGGGGCTCGCGGTCGCGCGCGGGCAGCGTGGTGGGCCTGTGGCAGTTGGGGCACACCTCTTCCGACTTGAAATAGATTTCGCCACAGTTGGGGCAGCGTATGATTTTCCCTGCAATCTGCACGCCGCAACTCGGGCATACAGGTGCTTTGTCGCTCACTTGGTGACCACATTCAGGACATTTGATGATAGCCATATTCTTTTAGAGATATTGTAGGTTTGGATGAGTTTTGTTTTTTGTTCTTCCTTTAAGGCCGGCTCAGCGGTGGCGGAATCTGATTTCCCGCAGCTTGTGCTTGCCCATGAACCGGCTTTTGTCTATGTAGGAGTTCACGCCGTTGATGCGCCCCTTGCTGGTGTATTGCCACATGATGAACTCGAATCCGTCGTCGAGCACGGGCTCGCGGCGCGTGTATTGGGCAATCATGAGCTTGTAGCCGCCCAGCCTGCCGCTGAGGTTGTTGTTGTAGAAATTCGTGAACGTGTAGAGCAGCGGCTTCTGCTTGTAGGCTTTTTCCACGAGGTGGATGAACTTGAAGAGCGAGTCGCAGAACTCGTCGGTGCCGAGGCCGCTCTTGGTCTCGATGTCGATCATCGGTATCAGGTCCTGGTCGCCGGGGCGGCATTGCGCCATGAAGTTGCCGAGCTGCTTTTCCTGCTCCACTTTGGGGCGGTAGAAGTGGTAGGAGCCCACCTTCAGCCCGTATCTGTGGGCCAGGTCGATGTTCTGGGCGTACTTGCTGTCGACGTTGTTTCCGCCCTCGGTGGCTTTCAGGTAGACGTAGGCCATCTTCGAGTTCTCGCCGACGGTTTCCCAAAACACATTGCCCTGGTAGTGGCTCAGGTCGATGCCGTGGACGTGGCTGCAAGTGTCCTCGCATTCCATTTGGGCTCTCGTGGCGGCGGCCCACCCTGCCAGCAGGAGAAGAAATAAAGCTCTTTTCATAACTTTGCAAAGGTACGCAATATAATTGGAATGCGGGAATTTATTTAAAAAATTTAATACCCTTGCTCCTTATTCCTCAATCTCTGACAGGCTGCGGGCGAAGGTCTTCAGAAAGTGGCAGGTGGTTTCCACGGGGGCGTAGCCCAGATAGCTCATGCTGCGCCTCAGGTTGCGGCGCAGCACGCGCCCGTTGGAGCTCATGGGCATGCCCTTCCGGTCCTGGCCGATGTGGAACTGCTCGTTGAAGTCCTTCTGGTTGTAGTAGAGCGAGCGCAGGGTGAGCTTGTAGGCCCCGCGGTAGACGCGGTGGACAAAGGGCACCTCGTCGGCCTCGAAGTGGAAGAAGGTGATGAGGACGGAGCCTTGCAGCTGGGCCATCCGCACGATGTGGAGGGCGTGCAGCCAGTTGTCGAGCTTCACGAAGTCCACCTTGTCGCCCCGGGTGCGGAGGTACTGCCCCAGCTGGACGATGCCCCGCAGGGGAATGCCGTTGGCGAGGGTGGCGCTGATGTTGCTCACGATGAGGCGCAGCAGGTAGATGGCCTCCACGTTGGTGTCGAGGGCGTGGCGCTCCTGGAGCTGGATTTTGGCCAGCTTCCGGTTGGCGAGGGGGTTGCTCAGCGCCACTTCGCCGTTGGGCATGTCCTCCATGTTCTTCACGAGCGCGGCAATCTTCCGCTTCTTGAAGGCGGTCATCGGGTCGGCGGCCTCTCCGGTGGCGAATTTCTCTGCCCGCAACATGGTGAAAAAGTTGTGCTGTATGAAGTTCATGTTCAACTGTACT
>CAZVWX010000059.1:0-7463 GCA_964631105.1 uncultured Prevotella sp.
AAGCAAGCTTGACTTTGCTCTCGCTTGCAAAATCTTTGCATAAGATTTAGCTGCGCTCGGCATAGTTCAAGCAAGCTTGACTTTGCTCTCGCTTGCAAAATCTTTGCATAAGATTTAGCTGCGCTCGGCATAGTTCAAGCAAGCTTGACTTTGCTCTCGCTTGCAAAATCTTTGCATAAGATTTAGCTGCGTTCGGCATAGTTCAAGCAAGCTTGACTTTGCTCTCGCTTGCAAAATCTTTGCATCGTATCCGGACGTATAGCGGAAGAAACAAGCCTATGGTAGTGCAATACATCATTGTTGGAATCGTAGTCGCGGGCGCCGTTGCCGTCGCCGCGTGGATGGTCTACAAGGAAATCAGGGAGAACATCCAATATCGTAATTACGGATGTGCGGGCTGTGCATTCTATGACCGGTGCAGACGGAGCAAGAAAAAAACAAGCTGAAAAATTTGCGGGAACGGAAATAAAGTGCTACCTTTGCACCCACAATGCTTTGGGCTGCGGCCTCTACAAGCTTCGGTACCTTGTCCGAACGGTTAGGTAACGGTCTGCAAAACCGTTCAAAGCGGTTCGACTCCGCTAGGTACCTCCACCACATCGCAAGTCTTTTGAGAAAAAGGCTTGCGGTTTTTAGTTAAAACCCATCAATCTTCCACATTCATGAAAAGACAGCTGCTATTCTTCTTGCTATGTTTCGCCACGCTTGCTGCCAGTGCGCAGCGTGAATGGAACCTTGTGTTCATCGGCAACAGCATTACCTATGGGGCTCTGCACAAGGCTCCCGCGCTCACGGCTCCCCCCGTGAAATGTGCCCAGTGGCTTGCCTCGCAGCCAGGCTTCGGCGCCACCTATTGCCTGAACATGGGCAAGAGCGGGCGCACCACGTTCCACTTTGTGCCGGCCAAGACGGGAATGAAGAATCACTGGAGCGAGTTGAAATCGAAAACGGCCGAGCTCGTGGCCGCCCATCCGCAGGCCGGACTGGTGTTCTCCATCATGCTCGGCACCAACGATGCCGCCGAGCGCCCGTCGAACAGCCGGACGACGGCCTACATGTACCGCCACAACATCGGGCTCATCATCGACTCGCTGCGTGCCATTTATCCGCAAGCCATCTTCGTGCTCCACCGCCCCATCTATTTCTCGGCTCCCTTCACAACGAAGAACGGCAGCCTGCAAAGCAAGCAGTCGCTGAAGATGCTCACCTCTTATTATAAGGAAAGCTGCCGGCTGGCCAAGGCTTACCAGTCGTCGGGACGGGCGCGGGTGTATGCCGGCGACAAGGATGCCTACGCCTATTTCAAGAAGAACTATCTCACCGCCCTCCATCACGAACATGGTTATCAGAACTGCGACTTCTGGCTCCATCCCACCGAGGCGGGCTCGGCCGTGCTTGCCGAATATTGGGGCAAGGCCATTCTGAAAGCCGTGGAGCGCGCCGGCGAGTTAGCCCGCTAGGGCGCTGCCGGCGCTTGCGGGGGCTAGCGCGTGTAGAAGTCGACCAGCCGGGTGATGGCCCGTTGGCACACCGGGCAGAACACCGGGTTGGCGTTGGTGCGCATCCGGCAGTCGGGGAAAGGCCTGTAGACTCCCTTCAGCGTATATCCCGCCCCTTCGTAGGCCCCGACCTTCCATTTCCGCGGGTCGGCTCCGGGCGTGTCCAGGTCGGCGGGGGCGCGTGAGGGAATGTCGGTCTCCACCATGTCGGCCCACTTGCCGTCCAGGTCGACCAGCCGTGTGATGTTCGGTTCCCATGGCTCCACGCCCTCCGGATACATGGGAAACTGCTCGGCCTCGTAGGCGTATTCGTCGGCCAGGCCCGCAAAGCTGTGCCCGAACTCGTGCACCACCACCTGCTTGTACCATCGGTGGTGTGTGGAGGTGAGGTTGTAGCTGTTCAGAATGCCGCCGCCCCCATACACCGAATCGTTCACCAGCACGATGATGTGCTCGTAGGGCGTGCCCGCGAGCCAGTTGTGCAAGTCCTTGAGATGCAGCGTGGTGAGATAGCGGTCGCTGTAGAAGGTGTCGTAGGCCGAGTGCAGGGCGGTGTTCTTCCACACCCCCTCCGACGGGTCGCTGGCCCCGCTGTCCTCTGATGGCGACTCCACGGCCACGAGGTTGAAGCGTCCCCGGAGCGACTTGAACGGCTCGTGGGCGAAGAGCGCCTCCATGGCCGTGCGTGCGTCGGCGAGGAAGGCGCCCATCTCCTCCTTGCGGTATCCCTCGGCCACGTAGGCGATGTGGATGCACCGCGTGGTGTCGTCGGCCTGCTGCAGGGTGACGCAGGGCGCGGCGGGCCTGAATCCCACGTGTCTGATGAGGATGTCGTGCGGGTCGACGATGTGCGTGAGCTCGGCGGCGGGACGCCTCTGGTTGTCGAAGAGAGTGACCGTCACCGTCACCGTGTCCTTGGGCCACGGCACGAGAAACACGTTCTCAAACGACTGGTTCGTGGTGTTGTCCACCTCAGTGAGCCACTCCTGGAACAGCGTGGAGAAGGAGTTCCGGTAGACCACCTTGCCCTTCAGCGTCCTCACCGTGATTTGTCCGTTGCCCTCCACGGGCACCTGGTCCAGCCGTTGCCGCTTGCCGTACCATCGTGGCATAAGGCAGAGCTCGTCGACGGCCAGGGTCTGGTGCTTCCGGTCGCCCGCGAAGATGTAGTCGATGCGGAGCGTGGAGTCGGCAAAAAACTGGTCGAAATCCTGGGCTTGCGCCGTCGTGGCGGTGGCCAGCAGCAGCGCGGCGGCGATGTGTTGCAGCGTTTTTCTCATGATGCGGCTTTCTTTAGCGCACGCGGAGGCGTGCTCCGGGCTTGATTTGGTAATCGGGAGAGAGGTTGTTCATCTTGTAAAGGCTCTTCAGGCGGATGCCGTACTTCTGTGAGATGGTGTACATGCTCTCGCCCACCTTCACCGTGTGCGGCCTGTGGCGGAACTGCCTGGGAGCCTTGCGCCGTTTCTTCTTCAGGAAGACGATGTCGCCTTGGTGGAGCACGTCGCGCCGTTCCCGCTCGTTGTATCGTGCCAGCTTGCGCCACGAGATGCCCACCTCCTCGCCAATGCTCTTGAAGGTGTCGCCCTCGCGGGCCAGCAGATAGTAGTTGTCGTTGAACTTGTGGATGGGGTGCAGCCCCTTGGCCACGTCGTTGGGCTGGTCGTTGCCGCTATGCTCGGCCATGAAGTGGTCGTAGCGGCGGGCCTTGTCGTACTGGTGTAGCTTGTAGAGCTCGATGATGTTGATGAGTTTCGAGGCGTAGTTGGGATTGGTGGCATATCCGCAGGCCTTCAGTCCGTTGGCCCATCCCTTGTAGTCGGTGATGTCGAGGCGGAACAGGCGGCGGTAGCGTGGCTGGCATGCCAAGAACCGGCTGTGGTCCTCGAAGCTCTCCTTGGCGTCGCCGTACACGCGGAAGCACTCGCCCGTGTCGTCGTCGTCGTGATATTGCCTTGGCCCCGTCCAGTCGTGGCACTTGATGCCGAAGTGGTTGTTGCCCTGCACCACCAGCGAGCTGTGGCCCGCCGCACTCTCGAAGAGTCCCTGGGCCAGCGTGATGCTGGCTGGAATCTTGTAGCGCAGCATCTGCTCGATGGCCAGATCCTTATATTGGTTGACGTAGTTCTGGTAGGTGGGGTTCCATTTCATTTGGGCCTTGGCGCAACCCGCCGCCAGAAGCATCAGCATGCATATCGTAAAGGTTTTCCTCATCGTTGCGAATATGGGTAATCGTCTGCAAAATTATAAAAACTTTCCCATTTCCCCAAGCAAATTTCCATCAAGGCCATCAGTAATTCCAAAAACGTAGCACGGCCCGGCAAGTGTGCAAGCACTCTGCCGGGCCGTCTGCATGGTGCGTCAGCGTTGCAGCGTCACCCCCATCAGCCCCATCACCACGTCGTTGGCCCGCGTGGTGAGGGTGAGGCTCTTAAGCTTCTTCTTGGGATTCAGCGGCACGTCGAGCATCTGTGCGGCTCCACCCTCGATGGCGAGCGCGGGCTTCTTGTCCGACGGCACGTCGGAGGAATGGTTCAGAGCGTCGTCGGGATGCATGTCGAGGGCGAGCGTCCGGCTCACGCGGAGCGTCTTCAGGCTCACGCGGAGCGGTCTTGGCGCGGCCAGGCTGAAGGCCCGCCCGTCGTCGTCGTAATCCTGCTCTATGGGGCACCAGTTGTCGGGATTGCTCAGACGGAGCGTCTCCGCCGTGCCGTCGGCATAGTCGACGCGCACCACGCCGTTCACCAGCCGGCTCTGCATGGGGTTGGTCGACCCCGCCATGAGCAGGTAGGCGTGGGCGGCGCGCCCGCCCAGCTTGACGCTGATGCTGTCGGGATAGTTGTCCCAAAGGCTGGTGAAGGCGATGTTGGCCCCCTCGGCGGGCGTGGCGAAGGGCACCCCGGCAAGCACCACGCGGCCGTGTGCGACCGCCTGCCGGAGCGCCGTGTCGTCGATGTCGGCCGTGCGCTTCGTCGAGCACCAGTCGCCTATGCCCTGCTTGGGCAGGGCGAGCGTGGTGTAGGGCGAGCGCGGCGAGAGGTATTCGTTGCGGAAGATGTCGGTCACGCGGGCGTTGAAGGTGCTGCCCATGTCCACCGTGCGGCACGCCTCGGTGCGCACGTCGTCGAAGGCCGTGCCCTCGGCGCGCGGGGCCGGGCGGTCCGCCCTGGCAGGCTCGGCGGGCAGGCGGCGCGTGGCGACGCTGATCACCTGCACGCTGTCAGCCGTGCCCTCGGTGTCGACAAAGCGGCCTTGGCCCACGTTCTGCCGGAGCACCACCTTGAGTGGCCTGGCGAAACGCTGGCGGATGGTGTACACGTCGCGCCCGTCGCGGCGCTCGAAGCGATAGTCCAGATAGGGGGTGTGGATGCTCGCGCTGTCCCATGCGGCCGGGAATCCGGGCCTGATGACGCACTTGCCGTCGAGGGCCTGCGGCGTGATGCCGAAGAGCCCCTGCACCAGGGCGCGGCTCCCGATGCCCGTGACGTCGGAGAAGTCACGGTAGCCCTCGCCGGTGTTGCGGTCGAGCGCGGAGAGCTGGGCGAAGTTGCCGGGCGAGTGTCCGGCGTACATCAAGTCGACGATGTTCGACTTCAGCAGGCTGAATCCCGCTTCGGGGCGTCCGGCCTCGAAGTAGGCCAGCGCCATGTGGAACACCTCGGCCATGGCCACGTTGTTGATGCTCCACTCGTAGGGAGCCCATGCCGACGTGCTCACCGTGGCGAACCGTTGCCCGTCGTAGACGAAGGGGATGTGGGGAATCATGCTGTCTACATAGCACGTGGCGCGATAGGCCTGGTCGGGCGTGCAGGCCCCCTCGTCGATGGGGGTGTAGATGCTCCACAGTGCGGCGGCGTCGTGGATGAGCCGGTGGCCCATGAAGTCCTGGAACTCGGCCCAGTGCCCGGCGGCGTCGAGCCACAGCCTTTCGTTCATGGCGCGTAGTATGGCCTCGGCCTCACGCTCGTAGGGAGTGGGGTCCAGGCCGAGCAGGCGGGCCATGCGTGCGGCAAGGCGGTTGCCCCGGTAGTTGTAGGCCGAGGCGTGGGTGACGGCCCCGCTGTTGTATTGCAGGGCGTCGCTGGCCCAGATGCAGCAGTAGGCGTCGTAGAGATGGTCGCCGTCGGGGTCCCACGCCTGCTTCTCCCACGCCAGGTGGCGCTCCACCACGGGCCACATCCGGCGCATGAAGGCCGTGTCGGCGTCGAACTGGAAGTGCCACAGCAGCTCGTCGATGAAGTTGAGGTTCATGTCGTAGTGGTGGAAGGTGTGGTTCTTGCGTGGCGAGCGGCAGATGTAGCCGTCGCTGTACATGGGCGTGCCCCAGACGTAGGCCCCCCGGGCCAGGTTGTTGGCCGAGTCCTGCAGGTGCGGGCGGGTGACGGGCACGCCCGTGACCTGGCTGGCGGCATATCCCTCGAAGTGCTGCCGCTGGCGTTCGGGGAAGCCAAGGAAGTCGCCCATGTAGGCGGCACGCCACCCGGGCAGCGTCATGCGCCATCCCACCGCGCCGTGGAGCCAGGTGCGCGTCTCGCCGTCCCAGGCGCCGTCGGCGGCGTGCATCATGATGCCTCCCAGGGGATTGATGAAGGCGTCGGGCGTGGTGAAGGCCACCATCGAGGTGAGCCCGCGGCGGTGCTGCTCGGCCCGCGCCCACCGTGCGGCCAGGGCCTTGGTGTCGGCGGGCGAGAAGTCGGTCGCCTCGAAGCCGACATAGACGGGGCTCCCGTTGGCGGCCCTGACGGTGGTGGTGGACAGCTGCGTGGGGTGCAGGGCGGGTTCGAAGCCGTCCTTCCGCTCGGCCCACACCATGTCGCCCGCTCGGCGGAAGGCCTGCACGCGGGTCTCCACGCGCGTGCCGGTGATGGAGAACGGGGCGGGGAACGCCTCGCCGGCAAACTGCCAGAGGCCGCCCTCGCGGTCGGCGTCGGCCAGCACGGCCAGGCGGAGCGTGCCGCCGCCGAAGCGCCGGTCGCGCAGGGTGTAGGTGCGTCGGCCGCCTTCGTATCGGGCCTCGCAATAGTCGGTGGAGTCGAGCGGCACCGTCGTCCCGTTCACGGTCAGCGCGAAGCGGATGCTGTAGTTGGCGTTCTTGCGCAGGTAGGATGCGAAGACGGGGCGGTCGCTCGTCTCGATGCGGAAGGCCGTGTGGCCCCCGTAGAGGGCGCGCGTGAATCGGTTGTGGCCGTTCACGCAGACCAGCTCGTTGCCGTCGGGCCAGTAGTTCTTGCTTCGTTCAACAGGGTTTTGGGCTGCAAGCGCAAGCGTCGCCGTCAGCAGGAGGATGGATAGCGATAGCGTTTTCATGAGTTTCGTGGGGCGTTGTCATTCCGGCCCCGGAGTTATAAAAGTAGTTTGCAATGTCTCGGTGGCGGGCGTGCGTGCGGGCTCTGGTCAGACCGGGTCGTCGGCGGTGTCGTTCTTGAACAGGTCGTCGGCCGCACGCATCTCGTCGTCGTCGAACCAAGTCGCCAGCCGTTCGCGGGCCTTGGCCTTCACCTCCTCGCTCACCTCGCCCCACACCTTGTTTATCACATAGATGAGCACGGCCAGGTCGTCGCCCAGTCCGGCTATGGGGATGGCGTCGGGCACGAGGTCGAGCGGGCTGATGAGATAGCCCAAGGCGCCGATGATGACGGCCTTGTCCTTGAGCGGCACCTTGTCGCTCTCAAGGGTGTAGTAGAGGATGAGCGCCGCATACACCAGCTTGGCGCCCGCCCGCTTGGCTATGCGCGATATTTTCTCGATGAATCCGTTTCGGGTGAAGTCGTCCTTGTAGGACATGAAGTCGGGCAGGCGGTGTTCGGTCATGGGCGCTGGTTTTTGGGTTGGTAATTCAGAACGGCGTGGATGTACGCCTCCATCTTCGTGTCGGCCATCCGCCGGAGGCGCACGCCGACAATCATTCTCATGAGCGAATAGATGAAGAGGGCGATGAGCAGCCCCACGGCCACGGCGGCCGCG
>CAZVWX010000060.1:0-7462 GCA_964631105.1 uncultured Prevotella sp.
GAGCTCGCTGCTCTCGCCTAGGTTGCCGAAGGTGATGAGCGACGAGAGCAGGATGGCCAGGGGCAGGGCTTGCGGAACGAGCATGACGCTCATGTAGCCGAAGAACTCGGCCATGACTTCCACCGAGAGGCCCTTGCCGATGAGCTCGTCGATGTAGCGCCACAGAAACTGCATCATCAGCACAAACTGGCAGATGAAGAACGTTCCCACGAAGAGCAGGCCGAACTGTCGGGCTATGAATATGTCTAGTTTCTTGATGCGGGGCATGCTGTCTTCTTGTTGGCGGTCCGTGTGAACCAATATGCAAAGTTAGCACAAAAATGTGAGACGGCCCTTCTTTTCATCGTTTTTTTTGCTTTTGCCCCGGAGCCGCCCCCCCCCAGCCCGTGGCGCACGAAAAAGGCCGGGCATGGTTCCCTGTGAGCCGTGCCCGGCCGGCGTTTGTGGCGTGCGGCCTCCTAGAGCAGTCCGAGCTTGCAGAAGGCGATGAGCACGCCGTAGGCGATGACGAGGCTCACCACGCCCACGGTGAGGCCCGCCTTGAGCATGTCGTTCTGCTTGATGAGCCCGGTGGAGTAGGCGATGGCGTTGGGCGGCGTCGAGATGGGCAGCGACATGGCGCAGCTGGCCGCCACGGCGATGCCGATGAGCACGGTGGCCGTGCCGCCGATGGGGTCGAGGGCGTCGCCCATGCCCTGGCACACCACGGTGAGGATGGGGATGAGCAGGGCCGCGGTGGCCGTGTTGCTGATGAAGTTGCTCAGCGCGAAGCAGAGCAGTCCGCTCAGCACGAGGATGACGATGGGGTTGAACTTGGCGAAGGGGATGCTCTTCACGGCGTTCTCGGCCAGGCCGGTGCCGTTCATGGCCAGCCCGAGGGCGAAGCCGCCGGCCACCATCCAGATGACGCCCCAGTCGATTTCCTTCAGGTCGCTGGCCGTGATGACGCCGGTGAAGGCGAAGACGGCGATGGGGAGCATGGCCACGGTGTTGGCGTTCACGCCGAGGCTCTTGCCGAAAATCCAGAGCAGGATGGTGACGAAGAAGGTGACGGCCACCACCCACGTGCGCCAGTTCCACTCCACGTTGCCCTCGATTTTCAGCTCGATGGTCTTCTGCGAGAACGGGAAGAACTTCTTCACGATGAGCCAGGCCACGACGAGCATGACGATGACCGTGGGGGCCATGATGGCCATCCACTGGCCGAAGCCGACGCCCATGCCCAGGTCGTTGAGCGTCTTGAAGGCGAAGGCGTTGGGCGGGGTGCCGATGGGCGTGCCCATGCCGCCGAGGTTGGCGCCGATGGGGATGGCCATGGTCAGCGCGATGCGCCCCTTGCCGTTGGCGGGCAGGGCCTTGAACACCGGGGTGAGGAAGGTGAGCATCATGGCGGCCGTGGCCGTGTTGCTGATGAACATGGAGAAGATGCCGGTGATGAGGATGAAGCCCAGGAGCACGTTCTCCGACTTCTTGCCGAAGGGGATAATCAGGGTGCGGGCCATGAGCACGTCGAGGCCCGACTTCGTGGCCGCTATGGCCAGGATGAAGCCGCCGAGGAAGAGGATGATGGTGGGGTCGGCGAAGCAGGCCATGATGCCCTGGTAGTCGAGCAGCTTGCCCGTGGCGCCCTCCGACTCCTGCATGAAGTTGAACGCCGAGTCGGACACGCAGAACAGCAGGACGAAGATGACGGTGACCGACGTGGCCCACGCCGGGATGGCCTCGGTGAGCCACAGCAGCACGGCCATCACGAAGATGGCCACCACGCGGCGCTGGGCGATGGTGATGCCGTCGATGCCGAAGCAGTCCAGCGGCAGGTTCCACACCAGGATGGTGAGGATGGCGGTGATGAGTATCAGCAGCGCTTTGTGCCTGTTGAAGTTCCCGTTGAGTGTTTTCTTCTCTGTATTTGCCATGATTTTAAGACGTTGGATTCTTGTTTGGGAGCACGTTGTGCACTTCGGGGGGCAAAATTACGATTTTCTGTTTAGATTTCAAAGAAAACATCAAAATATCTTTTTTCCATTGGCGGAATTGAGCAATTTGTCGCCCCGTGTGTGGTGATGGTGGTCTTGGCCTGCATCGTTCATCAGGCTTTCAGCATGCGATGGTGTTTTCGGTCTGGCGTCCCGCAAGTTGCTGAGTCGTCTGCCCGGCGCCAGGCAGGGCCATGTGGCTGGTCGGCCGTGGCGCTCCTCAAGGCAGGAGGAGGCCTTGCCCTTCATCATGAGAGGGCGACTGGCATTGTCAACTATTCTCTCACCCATTCGATGAAAGGCCTTCTTGCAAAGTGTAAGCGGCCTTCTTCGACTCGAAGAAGGCCGTTCTTCGAGGCAAAGAAGGCCGTTCTTCGGTCCGAAGAAGGCCTTTCTTCGAAATCAAGGCCGTTTTTCGTTAATGTTTACAAAGTTGTCAACGAAAAGGAGAAAATGCTTCGCAAAATGTCGCAGGAATGTGGATTGGCCTTGCTTTCTGTCAAAGTGAAGTTTTTCAAGGGGTGAGAAGAATGTAAATATATCTCCAATCCGGCCCATGGCCGTCTTGAATCGCTTCCCCTGCCCGCAGGGCCCCCACCTTGCACAGCCCGTGCGGCGGGCGCCCGCATGGGCACGGCGGACGCATCGTGTCTTGAGACTGGGGTCATTCGCCATGCAGCTGACAATGGCTCTTGCCCGTGCCGCAGCCACCGCACGCAACACTGGTGTGGCAAACGAGCGTTTCCCCCGTCACGGGGTGGAGCGGTGAGGCTTTGCGTGTGGCTCTGGTGAGGCTTGCGCCAGAGTTGGTTGCGGCTTTGCGGGATGGCCGGGGGTGTCGGGGGGGAAAAATTGGGGGCGGCCCAAGAATGAGATAAGCGTGAGCCTCGTGTGGGTGTGGCAAAGCTAATAACTTAAGAAGGTAATTATCATTCCTCACTTGGCTTGTCGCTTACAATCAATCTTCTTGTGACCGCCCGCATTTTCAAACTTCTAGTGGATAACTCAGTCTTGTCATGCCACTCTGTTTTGAATGCAGTAAACGCATTCTCACACCTTCTTGCACAGAAGCGTTTCCGTGCTGCAAAAGTATAGATTTTGCGGAAAACGAGCAAATTTTAGGCCTGAAAAAATGCGCTTCCCGTGGTGGAAAGCGCATTTTTAATATTTGTTAAGATTGCGGTGCGTGTTTGCTCGGCCGCCGTTGCGGCCCGCCTTGCCGCCGGCCCTACTTCACCTTGTCCACGATGGCCTTGAAGGCCTCGGGGTTGTTCATGGCGAGGTCGGCGAGCACCTTGCGGTTGATTTCGATGCCGGCCTTGTGCAGGGCCCCCATGAGCTGGCTGTAGCTCATGTCCTCCAGGCGGGCGGCGGCGTTGATGCGCTGGATCCACAGTGCGCGGAAGTTGCGCTTCTTGGTGCGGCGGTCGCGGTAGGCGTAGGTGAGGCCCTTCTCATAGGTGTTCTTGGCGACGGTCCACACGTTCTTGCGCGCTCCGTAGTAGCCCCGGGTGAGCTTCAGGATGCGCTTTCTCTTTGCTCTTGATGCAACGTGGTTTACTGATCTTGGCATAATTTTCTTTCTTTAAGGGTTCGACTAAAAAGTGGGTTCAACGCAGATTCAGCAGGTCGCGCACCTGTTTGACGTTGCTGTGGTCGACGATGGCCTGGTGCACCAGGTTTCTCTTCTGCTTCTTGGTCTTCTTAGTCAGGATGTGACTGTGATAAGCGTGGTGGCGCTTGATCTTTCCGGTGCCGGTGAAGGTGAAGCGCTTCTTGGCGCCGGAGTTGGTCTTTACTTTTGGCATTTTTGTGTTAATTAAGAGTGTTATTATAAAAGGTGGCAACGCATATACCGGGCGGTACCACTCAGTTTGCTTGCTGCTTACTGCTTGCCCTCGGCCAGCTTCTTCAGGGCCTCGCCGCCCTTGGCGTTGGCCAGGAGACCGTTGGTCTCGGCTTTCTGCCTGGCCTCGGCGTCGGCCTTCTGCCGCGCTTCGGCGTCGGCGGCCTCGCGGTCGCGCTTCTGCTGGCTCTTCTTCTGCTGCCCGGCCTTCTTGGGGGCGAGGTAGAGGAACATCTTCTTGCCTTCCAGCTTGGGCATCTGCTCCACCTTGCCGTACTCCTCCAGGTCGTTGGCGAAGCGCAGCAGGAGCACCTCGCCCTGCTCCTTGAAGAGGATGCTGCGGCCGCGGAAGAAGACGTAGGCCCGCACCTTGTTGCCGTCGCTGAGGAACTCCTGGGCGTGCTTGAGCTTGAACTGGTAGTCGTGCTCGTCGGTCTGGGGCCCGAAGCGGATTTCCTTGATGTCCACCTTGGCCTGCTTCTGCTTCATCTCCTTTTGGCGCTTCTTCTGCTGGTAGATGAATTTGGAATAGTCGATGAGACGGCATACGGGCGGCTGGGCGTTCGGCGAGATTTCCACCAGGTCCACGCCCTGCTGGCGTGCCATGTCCAGGGCCTTGCGCGTGGGCATCACTTCGGAGCCGCTGTCGCTCACCAATCGCACCTCGCGGATGTGGATTTGCTCATTCACGCGGTACTGGTTCTTCAATCTGTTTTTGTCGTTCTTCATCCAACTATATTAATGTAACGTGGGCTCACCGGGCGTGAGTTCTTTGCAGAAAAGGGCGCTGCTTGCCCAATTCAGCGTGCAAAATTACATAAAAGTCGGGAAACCGCCAAAGGTTTTCCGACTTTTTTCTGGTTTTGCCGCTCTGTGCAAAGGGCTTGTGGCTGGCCCGGCCGTCATTCCACGGCCTTGAGCTGGGCCGCCACCTCGTCGTTGATGCGCTTGGCGAAGTCCTCCATCGTGAGCGTGGCCTGCTCGCCGCCGCCCCTCACGCGCATGGAGACGAGCCCGTCGGCGGCCTCCTTCTCGCCCACGACCACCATGTAGGGCACGCGCTTGATTTCGTTGTCGCGGATTTTGCGGCCAATCTTCTCGTTGCGGTCGTCGATGTAGGCGCGCACGTCCTTCGAGTCGAGGTGTTGCTTCACCTTCAGGGCGTAGTCGTTGTACTTCTCGGAGATGGGCAGTATGGCCACCTGGTCGGGCGTGAGCCACAGGGGGAAGTGGCCGGCGGTGTGCTCGATGAGCACGGCGGTGAAGCGCTCGAGCGACCCGAAGGGGGCGCGGTGCACCATCACCGGGGTCTTCTTCGAGTTGTCCTCGGCCGTGTATTCCAGCTTGAAGCGCTGCGGCAGGTTGTAGTCCACCTGGATGGTGCCCAGCTGCCACTTGCGCCCGATGGCGTCCTTCACCATGAAGTCGAGCTTCGGGCCGTAGAAGGCGGCCTCGCCCACCTCCTCGTGGGTCTTCAGCCCCTTCTCCTTGCAGGCCTGGCGGATGGCGTTCTCGCTCTCCTCCCAGATTTCGTCAGAGCCGATGTACTTCTCGGTGTCCTTGGGGTCGCGCAGGGAGATTTGCGCGTCGTAGTCGTTGAAGCCGAAGATGTGGAACACCTTCAGGATGATGTCGATGATGCTCTCGAACTCGGCCTTCACCTGGTCGGGGCGCACGAAGATGTGGGCGTCGTCCTGCGTGAAGGTGCGCACGCGGGTGAGGCCGTGCAGCTCGCCGCTCTTCTCGTAGCGGAACACGGTGCCGAACTCGGCGATGCGCAGGGGCAGGTCCTTGTAGGAGCGCGGCTTGCGGGCGTACACCTCGCAGTGGTGGGGGCAGTTCATGGGCTTCAGCATGTATTCCTCGCCCTCCTCGGGCGTGTGGATGGGCTGGAAGGCGTCCTTGCCGTAGTGGGCGTAGTGGCCGCTGGTGACGTAGAGGTTCTTCGAGCCGATGCCCGGGGTGATGACCTCCTGGTAGTTGTAGGGCTTCAGCACGCGCCGCAGCATGTCCTGAAGGCGCAGGCGCAGCTGCGTGCCCTTGGGCAGCCAGATGGGCAGGCCCTTGCCCACGCGCTCGGAGAACATGAAGAGCTCCATCTCCTTCCCTATCTTCCGGTGGTCGCGCTTCTTGGCCTCCTCGAGCATGGCGAGGTATTCGTCGAGAAGCTTCTTCTTGGGGAAGGTGATGCCGTAGATGCGCGTCATCTGCTCGCGCTTTGCGTCGCCGCGCCAGAAGGCGCCGGCCACGCTCAGTATCTTGACGGCCTTGATGGCCCCCGTCGACACCAGGTGGGGGCCGGCGCAGAGGTCGGTGAAGCGGCCCTGGGTGTAGGTGGTGATGGTGCCGTCCTTCAGGTCTTGGGCGATGTGCTCCACCTTGTATTTCTGCCCGTCGGCCTCAAACTCCTTCAGGGCGTCGGCCTTCGACACCTCGCGGCGCACCACGGGCTCGTCCTTGCGGGCCAGCTCCAGCATCTTGGCTTCAATCTTGGGGAAGTCGTTCTCCGAAATCACCTGGCCCGGGGCGGGCATGACGTCGTAGAAGAATCCGTTGTCGATGGCCGGCCCGAACCCGAACTGTATGCCGGGATAGAGCTCTTGCAGCGCCTCGGCCATGAGGTGGGCCGAGGTGTGCCAGAAGGTGTGCTTGCCCTGGTCGTCGTCGAACTTGTAGAGCTCGATGGTGGCGTCGCCGTTGATGGGGCGGTTGAGCTCGACCGTCTTGCCATTCACCCCGCAAGATACAACGTTGCGGGCGAGAGCCGGCGAGATGCTCTCTGCGATTTGTGCCCCGGTGACTCCCTGCTCGTATTCGCGCACGGAGCCGTCCGGGAAAGTGATTTTAACCATGATACAAATTGATTTTCCTTAATCTAGCGCAAAGGTAATACATTTATTTCATTCCGCCATCGTTTTTCCCGGAGATTTTTTGATGCGCCCGTGCGCTGGCTCCGGCACCCCGCCCCGACGGTTCCGGCGGCTCCGTGCGTCAGTTCCGGCGTGCGCCCGCCCATGAAAAAATCCGCCTGGGCGGTGGGCTCGGGCGGATGGCGTGCGGGTGTTGTGGTGTGGGGGGCGTGGTCAGTTGGCGGCCTCGAACTCGCGCAGGAAGCGCGTGTCGTTCTCGGAGAAGAGGCGCAGGTCGCTCACCCGGTATTTCAAGTTGGCGATGCGCTCCACGCCCATGCCGAAGGCGTAGCCCGTGTAGACGTCGGGGTCGATGTTGCAGGCAGCCAGGTCGTGCGGGTCCACCATGCCGCAGCCCAGGATTTCCACCCATCCCGTGTGCTTGCAGAAGTTGCACCCCTTGCCCCCGCAGATGTTGCAGCTGATGTCCATCTCGGCCGAAGGCTCGGTGAAGGGGAAGTAGCTCGGGCGGAGGCGTATCTTGGTGTCGGGGCCGAACATTTCGCGTGCGAAGGTGAGGAGCACCTGCTTCAGGTCGGTGAAGCTCACACCCTTGTCCACATACAGGCCCTCCACCTGGTGGAAGAAGCAGTGGGCGCGGGCCGAGATGGCCTCGTTGCGGTAGACGCGGCCCGGGCAGAGCACGCGGATGGGGGGCTCGTGGGTTTCCATGAAGTGGGCCTCGTCGCCCGAGGTGTGGCTGCGCAGCAGCCCGTTCTTGGTACCGTCGG
>CAZVWX010000061.1:0-7457 GCA_964631105.1 uncultured Prevotella sp.
CCCACGGAGATGATGCCGCCGCCCTGTTTCCAGAGAGGCAGGCCGACCTCATCATCTCCATGGAACCGATGGAGATGATGAGGTCGGCCTGTCCCTCTGGAATCAGGTCGCTGTAGATTTCGTCGGTGCTCAGCCGGAGGTTGCTCTGCACGTCGCCGCCCCGCTGGCTCATGCCGTGCACTTCGGCTTGCTTCAGGTTGACGCCCGCCTCGGTGGCGGCTTCGCCGATGACGGTTGCGATGGAGAGGATGCCTTGCCCCCCCACGCCGGATAGGATAATATCTTTTTTCATACGAGTCTTCAGTTGTTGGATGCCGTTTCGTTTCGCTTGTCTTTCTCTGCCTTGGCCCTGCGCAGCTTCCGGTTGAGCGTTTGTATGCACTCGCGCCGCGGGATGATGACGCTCACGTCGGGATATTCTATCTCTTCGTGGATGATTCTCACAATCTCGGGCATGTTCTTGGCCAGCGGCACCACCACCCTGACGTGCTCCGGCTTGACGCCAAGGGCGATGCAGATGGCCTCGAACTTGTTGGTTCCGGCTGAGTCCTGTCCGCCCGTCATGGCCGTGGTGAGGTTGTCTGAGATGACCACCGTGATGTTGGCATGGTCGTTCACGGCGTCGAGGAGGCCCGTCATGCCGCTGTGGGTGAAGGTGGAGTCGCCGATGATGGCGATGGACGGGAACTGGCTGGCGTCGGCGGCTCCCTTGGCCATGGTGATGCTGGCCCCCATGTCCACGCAGCTGGCGATGGTCTGGAACGGCGGCAGCGCACCGAGCGTGTAGCAGCCGATGTCGCCGAAGATGCGGCAGCCCTCGTATTGCGCGGCAATCTCGTTCAGAGCCTTGTACACGTCGCGGTGGCCGCATCCCTGGCAGAGCGCGGGCGGGCGGCCCACCACGTCGTGGATGTCGGTGAACGTGATTTCCACGTCCTTGCCCAAAGCCTTGCCCACCCAGTCGGGATTGAGCTCGCCCGTGCGGGGCAGGTCGCCCGTGAGGCGCCCCACGATGGGGTAGTCCTTGCCGAGCATGCCGCGGAGGGCCTCCTCGATGAAGGGCTGCCCGTCCTCAACCACAAGGATTTTGTCGCTCATTGCGGCCAGGGCCTGCACCTTCTTTTCGGGCAGGGGGTACTGGCTGACCTTGAGGATGGCCGACACTCCTTGCGGACGAGCCTCCTTCACATAGTTGTAGCCGATGCCCGAGGCGATGATGCCCAGGCCGTGGCCCTCGATGGTCTCCATGCGGTTGAAGGCCGACTCCTCGGCCGACAGTTCGATTTCGGGCTGTTTGCTGATGAGCAGCTTGTATTGCTTGCGGGCGATGGCGGGCAGGAGCACCCAGTGCTTGTCCTCGTCGGGATGGAAGGGATTGGTGGGCCGGGCTTCGGTGTCCACCCCGACGGCGGCGCGGGAATGCGATAGGCGGGTGACGAGCCTCATCACGACGGGGAGCCTCAGGCGTTCCGAGAGGTCGAAGGCCACGCTCATCACGTCGTAGCACTCCTGCTGGTTGCTGGGCTCGAAGATGGGCACCATGGCGAATTTGCCATAGAATCGCGAGTCCTGCTCGTTTTGCGAGCTGTGCATCGAGGGGTCGTCGGCGGCCAGCACCACCAGTCCGCCGTTCACTCCCGTGATGGCCGAGTTGACGAAAGCGTCGGCGCAGACGTTCATGCCCACGTGCTTCATGCACACCAGAGCCCGTTTCCCGGCATACGACATGCCGAGGGCGGCCTCCATGGCGGTTTTCTCGTTGGTGCACCACCGGCTGTGGATGGCGCGTTCGCGGGCGAGCGGGTGTCCCTGGATGAACTCCGTGATTTCGGTGGATGGGGTGCCCGGATAGGCGTAGACTCCCGAGAGCCCTGCGTGGAGGGCTCCCAGGGCAATGGCTTCGTCGCCGAGCAAAAGTTTCTTTTCTCTCATTATGTTGTTTCGTGTTTTTGTATGCCTATATATAATAAGGTGGGGCTGGCCGGTTCCGCCCCGCGTTCTATGAGCTGCGTGTGTTTACCAGTCGCGTTGCCGGTCCCGGTCGCCGAGCACGGGGAACTTCTCGCGGAAATCGCGCAGCGCGTCCATGTCGATGTCGGCCGAGATGGCATCCTCCCGGTTGTATTCGGCCTCGGCCATAGTGTTTCCGCGCGGGTCGATGAGCATGGTTCCGCCGCTGTATGCGCACGACGGGTCGTTGCCCGTGCGGTCTACTCCGGCCACGTAGCACTGGTTCTCGATGGCCCGTGCGTGCAGCAGCGTGCTCCAGGCGGCCAGCCTCGACGTGGGCCAGGAGGCTACATAGAGAGCCAGGTCGTAGTCGGCTTGGTTGCGGCTGAACGTGGGGAAGCGCAGGTCGTAGCACACCTGCAGGAGGATGCGCACGCCGCGCCAGTCCACCACCACGCGCCGGCGGCCGGGGGTGAAGTGTCGCTGCTCGCCTCCGTAGGTGAAGAGGTGCCGCTTGTCGTAGTGTTCGGCGGAGCCGTCGGGCCTGACGAAGTAGAAGCGGTTGTAGAAGCGGCCGCCGGCCTCCACGGCAATGCTTCCGGCCACGGCGCAGTCGAGGCTCCGCGCGGTGGCTTTCATCCATTCGAGCGAAGCGGGCGGGTCGGCCTCTGCCAAGCCCTCGGGCTCGGTGACGAAGCCCGTGGAGAACATTTCGGGCAGCACGACCAGGTCGGTCTTCCCCACGTCTTGCAGGGCTTGGCCGATGCGCCGGGTGTTCTCGCGGGGATTGGCCCAGACGATGTCGCGTTGCAGAAGGGTTACTTTCATGTTTTTCGTGCAATTCTTTTTCGGGTTACAAATTTACTCTTTTTTCTTCAGACAACCAACAAATTGACAAGAAAAGTGTTCCTTCTGCTATGAAAACGGCGTTTTGCCGGTTTCCGCCTCAATCCTGGTAGAGACATTTGTCGAGCTCGTCCTCGATGGCCTTGCGGTCCATGTGCTGCCCGATGAAGACCAGCTTTTGCAGCCGGTCGCCGTATTTGGGGTCCCAGTCGGCCTTGAGCTTGGGCTCCCGGCTGAGCAGTTCGTCGAGTTGCTTCTTCGGCATGGTGGCGTACCACATTCCCGCGTTGCGCAGCCCCACCTGCGAGCCGGCCTGCTCGAAGATGTAGCAGGTGTCCATCTCGTCGTGGAAGTAGCAGATGCCCTTGCAGCGGATGATGGCCTTGGGCCATTTCCGGGCGATGAACTCGTCGAAGCGTGACAGGTCGAAGGGCTCGCGCCGCGTGTAGACGAAGGTCTCGATGCCGTATTCCAGCGCCTCGCCGCTCTCCTCGTTCTCCAGTCCGTCGTCGTCGTCCTGCATGGCGGCAATCCAGGCGGCCGACGTGGCCACCTTGTCGAAGTCGAAGAGGTGGGTGTTGAGGATTCTGTCAAGGTCGACGTCGCCATAGTCGCACTTGATGATTTCGGCCTTGGGCTGTATGGCGCGGATGATGCCCTCCACCTGCTTGAGGTCGTCGGGGCTCACCTCCGAGGCCTTGTTGAGCAGGATGGTTGTGCAGAACTCTATCTGCTGGATGACGAGGTTCTCCAGGTCGTCGTCGTCGATGTCCTGCTTGAGCAGGCTGTTGCCCTTGGCGAACTCTTCCTTCATGCGCAGGGCGTCGACCACGGTCACGATGTTGTCGAGGCGCGCGCGTCCCTCCTTGGCGTATTGCGGGTACATCTGCGGATAGGCGCTGATGGTTTGTGCGATGGGTGCGGGCTCGCAGATGCCGCTGGCCTCGATGACGATGTAGTCGAACTTGTGTGTGGCCACAATCTCGCTCAGCTGCTGCACCAGGTCCATCTTCAGCGTGCAGCAGATGCATCCGTTGGAGAGGGGCACGAGGCTGTCGTCCTTCTGGCCCACCACGCCGCCTTCCTCGATGAGGCTGGCGTCGATGTTCACCTCGCCGATGTCGTTCACGATGACCGCGAACTTGATGCCGCGCTCATTCTTCAGAATGCGGTTGACGAGCGTGGTCTTGCCGCTTCCCAGATAACCCGTAAGCAGCAGAACGGGCGTTTCCTGTTTTTCCATATTTTTGTTTTCTAGATTTCGTGGTGCAAAGTTACTGCAAATATTTCAATTTCCATCATTCTGTGTGCCTTTTTCCTTTTCCCTTCCACCACCGCCCAACCGGTTTGCGGCGCGTGCCGGAACTGGCGATTTGCGCGGAAAGCAGTCTTTTGGGGGCTGGGCATTCCTCTGCCCGCGGGCGGAAAGAGGCATCCGCAATTGCCTTCGGAACGAAAAAAATGCGGGCTTCGCGCTTTGATATGTCTCAGGATTGCACTACCTTTGCAATAAAAACAAGAAGAAATGACGTTACAGGCACGACACCTGCTGCTCCTGGCACTGGCCTTCCTGCTGGCTCCGCCGGTTTGGGGCTTGCCCCGCCACCACGGACGGGCCGACCACCTTCACGCCACCAGGCATGACTCTCTGGCTTTGGCGGCCGACTCGGCACGGCTCTACGAGCGGCTGAGGAACATCCCCATCGACACCGTGGCGCTCGGCGAGGAGGTGCTCCAGCATTCGCTGCCACTTTTCGCACCGCTCACGTTCTACCGCCATCCCGCCCAGCGCCTGCTCGGAGTGGCCGACAGCACGGGCGGCGAGGTGGCCAAGGCCGTCGACAGGGCCTTGCTCCACATCTATCTCGCGCGGCCCGACCTGGTGAGAAACCGCGAGAGCCGCATGGAGAAGGAACCCGTGCCGGGGCTGGAGCAGCCCGAGGTGACCCAGGCCCACCCCGACCTGGTGGCCAAGGTGGCCCCCATGCCGGCCGAGCCTGCGGTGGAGCCCGTGACGCTCGTCGTGCAGAAGCCCAACTTCTGGACCTACGGGGGCGACTACTATCTGCAATTTCTGCAAAACTATGTGTCGGGCAACTGGTACAAGGGTGGTGAGAGCAACTACTCCATGCTGGGCTCGCTCACCATCCAGGCCAACTACAACAACAAGCAGAAGGTGAAGTGGGACAACAAGCTGGAGATGAAGCTGGGCTTCCAGACGTCACGGGGGGACACGCTCCACCGGTTCAAGACCTCGCAAGACCTGCTGCGCTATACCACCAAGCTCGGGCTTCAGGCCTCAAAGCGATGGTACTACACGGCCCAGCTCATTGCCAGCACGCAGTTCATGCGTGGCTACAAGAGCAACAACGCGTTCGTGTACAGCGACTTCCTCTCGCCCTTCACCCTCAACCTCTCGCTCGGTATGGACTACCAGGCGGAATGGCTGAAGAAGCGCATCACGGGCACCATACACCTGGCCCCGCTGGCCGGCAACTGGAAGCACGTGGAGCGGTCGGAGCTGGTCACGCGGTACGGCATCGACGAGGGGAGCCACAATCTGATAGACTATGGTTCGGAGCTCACCGTCGACCTGACGTGGAAGATGAACGACATGATTTCATGGAAGACGCGCCTGTATGGCTACACCACCTACGAGCGGGCCGAACTGGAATGGGAAAACACCATCAGCTTCAAGTTCAGCAAGTACATCTCGAGCAACATCTTCGTGTATCCGCGCTTCGACGACGGCTCGCAGCGCGACGACCATCACGGCTATTGGCAGTTCAAGGAGTACACCTCCATCGGCTTCAGCTATTCCTTCTGAAGCCCGGAGCCCTTGTGCGGGCGTGTGTCAGAACACGGGGAAGAAGGCTACGATGGCCACGGCAATGATGACCAGCACGGCCAGGATAATCATCACCGTGAAGAGCACGTTGGCGGCGACGCGCCTGAGGTGGGCGTGCCTCAGGGCGCTGTACTTGTAGCGCTCGGTCTGGTCGCCGCGGTTGCGGTGCTTGTGGTAGTGGTGGTAGTGTCCGTCGCTGCCGAGGTAGAGCTCGCCCTCCTTCAGGTTGCGGTGGTTTTCGTTGTGGTAATCGTGGTAATCGTGGTGATGGTGGTGATGGTGGTGATGGCCGTCGTGGTGGTGTTCGCCGGCAGAGGCCGGCGCCTGCTTCGCCGTCTCCCCGCGCGGTTGCCCCTCCGGGGTTCCGGAAGGTCCGGCATAGCTCTCTTGGTTCTCGTTATCCATGGTTGGCAAGTTTCTCTAGTAAGGTTGGGAAGGTTAGAATTTGAAGTTCATCTGCACATCCACCATGTCGTAATCGGGATGCGCGAGCGAGCGGTCGTGCACATGGGCGTACTCGCCGCTAAGCACGAAGTTCTTGCTGATGTCCCAGTTCAGTCCGGCCTCGTAGAAGGTCTTCTGCTTCGAGGCATCGCCCGACGGCTGGTACATGTCGTAGCGTGCCTTCGCATAGAGCTTGTGCTTCACGACGGGCGCGATGACCAGGGCGTAGACGCCCTGCGCCTCGTGGCCGTTGGAGCCCAGGTTGCAGTCTTTCGAGTTGTCGTCGTCGGTCTTTTGCATTCTCTTGGCAAAGGCCTCGCCCGTGGAGTGGATGTATTCCGAGCGGAACGTCCAGTCGCTCACCACGTATTCGGCCGAGAAGGCATATCGCCGCTGTTGCAGCTTGCGCACCTTTGAGGCGTTCGCCTCGCCCGTGGCGGGGTCGGTCTTTGGGTTGCCGTCGGTCCACCATCCCTTGCGGGCGTAGCTTCCAGTCCAGCCGAAGGCACCGATGCGCATGCCCTTCACGGGCATCACCCACAGGCCCCCGATGACGTTTTTCTGCTCGTCCACGTCCTTCATGTTGATTCCCTGTCCGTTGAACACGCCAATCTGGTAGTGCAGCAGGTTGCGTCCGGCCTGGTTCTTGAGAAAGTCGCCTTGCAGTTGCAGTCCGATGTCGCGCCCGTTGCTGGCGTGCTCGCCTGCGCGGTCGCTGAATCCGGCCAGTGCCGAGACGTTCTGCGCATACGACATGAAGCCCTGGTCGATGGGATTCATGGGGTTCTCGAAGGTGAACGGGTTCTTGAATTGTCCCGCCTTGACCCGGAAAAAGTCGTATTTCTGCCACTCCGCGAAGAGGTCGACCAGCCTTGGCGACGACCCCAGGTCGGAGGTGTTGCCGTTGAACTGGATTTGCGCTTTCCAGTAGAAGTCGCCCGCTATGCGCCCGTCGAGCGCCACACGCGCCATTCTGAGGTTGAACGAGTTGGCCTTGTTGTCCTTTTGTCCGGAATACTGGTACTGCACCATGCCGTATCCCGAGAGCTTCACCTGGCTGAGCCAGGCGGGCAGTTTCACTTGTGCGCAGACCGTGGCCGTGGCTGTGGCCATCGCCAGGGCGAGTATTGTCTTTTTCATTTCGCGTTTGTTCATGTTACAATATGGATGCAAAATTAGCTTAAAAAAGCCTTTCAACCAAGAAAGTAGTCGCTTTTTTTGTATTTAGGGCTCTCTTTTCAGCAGCAGGACCACATTTTCCACGTGCGGCGTGTGCGGGAACATGTCGACGGGCTGCACGGCGGCCACCCTGTACCGGGCGTCGAGCAGGGCCAGGTCGCGGGCCTGCGTGGCCGGGTTGCAGCTCACG
>CAZVWX010000062.1:0-7350 GCA_964631105.1 uncultured Prevotella sp.
GCCGTCTCCTCGTCGACGATGCTGGCCAGCGTAATCACCTGGTTGGGCGTGAGGTGCATCTCGGCGGCCTTCTCCTTGCGCTCGAAGCTCCAGAAGCGGTTGCTCTCCTTCTTCATGCGGTCGAGGAACTTGCGCAGGCTCACGTTCCAGTAGATGTCGTAGGTGTTGGGGATGAACATGCAGGCCACGGTGGTGGTGTCGTAGCCGTACTGGCGGCACGAGTCCTCGTTGGTGAGGAACCGGTAGAGGTCGTCGCCGCTGAGCAGGAGCCGCTTGCCGACGGCGTCGCAGAGGTCGGCCAGCGTGCGCACCGAGGGAATGGTCAGGTCGACGGGCTCCTGCATCCCGTTCTTCAGATGGCGGAAGGTGACGAAGGCCCCCGTCCCGGGCTTCAGCGCGTAGCGCCCCGTGCGGATGTGCCCGGCATAGTGGCTGTGGCGCACCAGGGTCTTGAAGCCGTGAAAGGCGGCCTCGTTGCACCGGGGCTCCATCTTGGCATAGACCGAGTCGATGGTGTCGTCGTTGTCGATGTAGACGTATTGCGTGCTGCGGCCCGAGGCGAGCGACGAGAAGAACCAATAGTAGGCCAGGCCGGCCACGATGAGCAGGCACACGCCCGCGCCGGCGACATATTTCTTGCAAGACTTCCGTTCCATTCCTGTCTTCGTTTTCTTAATCGCGTGCAAAGGTAGTGCAAAGCCAAGACAAAACAAAACGATTCGCACGCATTTTTTTCCGGCTGAGGCGGACAGGCCGCCACGGGCCGCCGAAGCAGCGCCGGCGCGCCGGAGGCACGAAAAAGGGGGATGATGGAAAAAATGTGGCTTGGCTGCGTGCTGGTTTCAAAAAAAATATGTAACTTCGCCATAACATTTAGCGATGAGCCATGAAACTAAGCTTCAGCATTGAATACAGGACCGCCTGGGGCCAGTCGCTCCACATCGTGCTCTCATATAAAAGAGGTGAGGAGACGGTAAGACAAGTGAACCTGCCCATGCAGACGGGCGACGGACTGACGTGGCTGCTCGACGTGGCCGCCGTGGACAACCGCCAGCGCCCGGCCAGCCACATCGTCTACTACTACCAGGTGGAGAACGGCGACGGGACGGTGGAGCGGCGCGAATGGACCACAACGTCGCGATGCTACACCTTCGACAGCACCCACGACTACATCTTCCACGACTTCTGGCTTGAGGAACCGCTGGAATACAAATACGGGCACGGCGAGCCCTCAAGCCGGCGCCGATACAACCCCGTGCCCGTCTACCCGCGCACCATCTTCTTCGCCGTGCGCGCCCCCTACCTGCGCGACGACGAGACGCTGGCCCTCATCGGCAACCACCCCACGCTGGGCAACTGGAACCCCGACCGGTACCTCGTGATGGCCGAGGTGGGCAACGACGAGTGGCAGCTGGCCCTGGACGTGTTCGCCGTGGACTGCCCGGTGGAATACAAATACGTCATCATCGACAAGAACAGCCGCAAGCTGAAGTTCTGGGAGCGGGGCGACAACCGGCGCCTGGGCAAGGCGCAGGTGTACGACAACGAGGTGCTGGTGGAGAACGGGGGCGAGGTGCGCATGATGCCCGAGAACAAGGTGGCGGCGCTGAAGGTGGTCACCAGCCGCCCGCGCGAGCTCGTGACGCTCCTGGGCACGCTGGCCGACACCAAGATTGCCGACTTCGGATGGCAGAAGAAGACCTTCGACACGTTCGTCTTCGACCTCGACGGCACGCTCCTCGACACGCTGGCCGACCTGGCCGCGAGCTGCAACTACGCCCTGCGCGAGTCGGGGCTGCCCGAGCGGAGCGTCGACGAGGTGCGCCGGTTCGTGGGCAACGGCGTCCGCCTGCTCATGGAGCGGGCCGTACCCGACGGCGCCGCGAACCCGAAATTCAACGCGGCCTACCGCCTCTTCCGCCAGCACTACCTGCTGCACAGCCTCGACAACACGCAGCCCTACCCCGGCGTGATGGACGCCTTGCGCCAACTGAAGGACGACGGGCGCCAGCTGGCCGTGGTGAGCAACAAGTTCTACGCCGCCACCCAGGAGCTCGTGCGCCACTTCTTCGGCGGCCTGGTGACCGTCGCCATCGGCGAGCGCGACGACATCCGCAAGAAGCCCGCCCCCGACACCGTGAACGAGGCCCTGCGACAGCTCGGGGCGTCGAGGCAGGGGGCCGTCTACGTGGGCGACAGCGACGTCGACATCGAGACGGCCCGCAACAGCGGCATGCCCTGCCTGAGCGTGGCGTGGGGCTTCCGCTCGCGCGACTTCCTCGCCCGCCACGGGGCCACCACCATCCTCACACGCCCCGACGAGCTGCTCGCCTTCTAGCGCGGCGGCAATGGCGCCGCCCCCTCACGCCGAGTGGCGCGAGAGGAAGTCGTGCACGCCCTCCTTGTAGGTCTCCGACACGGGGACAAACGCCCCCTCGTAGACCAGCCGCATGCGGTCGACCATCTCCACGTTGCGCATGTTGCAGATGTACGACCGGTGGACGCGCATGAACCACGGATGGGGCAGGGCCTCGTCCATGGCCTTCACGCCCACCTGGCTCAGCAGCGTCCTGCCGCCGCGGAGGCGAAGGCGCACGTAGTCCTTCTCCCCCTCGATGTAGAGAATCTCGTCGAGGCGCACCCGCACCGTCTTGTACTCGCTCTTCAGGAAGATGACTCCATCGCGGGCGATTTCCTCCTGCTTCGCGTTATTCATATCTGATGGCTTCTATCGGGTCGAGCCGCGCCGCCTTCTTGGCCGGGTACCAGCCGAAGAACACGCCCGTGAAGGTGCACACGGCAAAGCTCATGATGATGCTCCACGGCTCGATGACCATCGCCGTGTGCAGGCCGTACTTGATGCCCATCGATATGCCCACGCCCAGGAGCACGCCGATGACGCCGCCCGTGACGCTGAGCATGATGCTCTCGATGAGGAACTGGTTCATGATGTCGATGCCGCGGGCCCCGACGCTCATGCGCAGCCCAATCTCGCGCGTGCGCTCGGTGACGCTCACGTACATGATGTTCATGATGCCGATGCCGCCCACGAGGAGCGAGATGCCGGCCACGGAGCCCAGCAGGATGGTGAGGGTGTTCATCGTGGAGTTCATCATCGACGAGAGTTCCTCCTGCGAGCGGATGGTGAAGTCGTCGTCGTCGGCCTCCTGGGTGTCGGTGGCGTCCTTCAGCTTGTGGTTGCGCCTCAGGATTTGCGAGATTTGCTCCTGCGCCGGCTCGCTGGCGTCCTCGGTGATGGCCGAGCAGACGATGCCCTGCAGGTAGGTCTGGGCCAGGATGCGCTTCATCACGGTGGTGTAGGGGGCCAGGGCCAGGTCGTCCTGGTCCATGCCCATGGAGTTGTAGCCCTTCTTCTTCAGCACGCCGATGACGCGGAAGGGGATGGTGCCGAAGCGCACCACCTTGCCCACGGGGTCGGTGCCGTCGGGGAAGAGGTTGTCCACCACCGTCTGCCCGAGCACGCACACCTTGGCCGCCGTCTTGATGTCGGTGTCGGTGAACATCTCGCCGTCGGCCACCGAGAGCTGGCGTATGGTGAGGTAGTCGGGGTTGACGCCATAGATGGTCGACGGGGTGTTGTTGTTGCCGTTCACCCACTGGCCGCTGCTGTTCACCGTGGGGCTGATGGCGGCGATGTAGTTGCACTCGTCCTTGATGCTCTGGTAGTCGGTCTGCTTCAGGGTTTCCATCGACGAGGCGTCCTGCCTCACGCCGCCCCGCATGTCGGCTCCGGGCGAAATCATGATCATGTTGGAGCCCATCTCCGAGATGTTGCTCTTGATGCTCGCCTTGGTGCCCTGGCCGATGGCGAGCATGGTGATGACGGCCGCAATGCCGATGATGATGCCCAGGGCCGTGAGAAACGACCGCAGCTTGTTGGCGGCGATGGCCCTGAGGGCTATTTTGAAAAGATTCGCGTAGTTCATGTTTCTGCTTGCTTGGTTTCCTTGTCACCCGCGCCCCGGCGGTGGCGGCGCCTATTCGTCGCTGTTGGCGGGCAGGGCGTCGAGGCCGTCCTGGGCGTTGAGGATGTTCTGGTTGGTGTCGTCGGCAATCACCCGGCCGTCGCGCAGCTGGATGTTGCGGCTGGAGTAGTGGGCGATGTCGGGGTTGTGCGTCACGAAGATGATGGTGCGCCCCTCGGCATGCAGCTTCTGGAAGAGCACGAGGATTTCGAAGCTCGTGCGCGTGTCGAGGTTGCCGGTGGCCTCGTCGGCCAGGATGACGGCGGGGTTGTTCACCAGCGCCCGCGCTATGGCCACGCGCTGCATCTGGCCGCCCGACATCTGGTTGGACTTGTGGTAGAGGCGGTCGCCCAGGCCCACGGCCTGGAGGGCGCTCACGGCGCGGTCGAAGCGCTCCTTGGCCGACACGTCGGGGTTGTACATCAAGGGCAGCTCCACGTTCTCCACGCTCGTGGTCTTGGGCAGCAGGTTGTAGTTCTGGAAGATGAACCCAATCTTCCGGTTGCGCAGCACGGCGCGCTGCGCACGGCTCATGGTGCGCACCGACACGCCGTCGAGATAGTATTCGCCGCTCGTGGGCGTGTCCAGGCACCCCAGCTGGTTGAGCAGGGTCGACTTGCCCGAGCCCGACTTGCCCATGATGGTGACAAACTCGCCCTCGTAAATCTTGAAGCTCACGCCGCGCAGGGCGTGCACCACCTCGTCGCCCACGGGGAAGTCGCGCTTCACGTTGTCCAGTTCTATGACAACCTTTCCGTGGCTGTCTTCCTTCACTTCTGTAGCCATCTTCCGTCGTCAGTTTTCATTTCTTCTTGTTCTTGTTGCCGCCCGGGCCCGGGCCGCCGCCGATGAGCCCCTGCTCCTGCTCCTCAGTGTCGGCGTCGGCGTCGGTCGTCACCACGATGGCCGTGATGATTTGCTTGCCCTGGGCTATGCCGCCGAGCACCTGCGTGTGGGTGCCGTCGGTCTTGCCGATGTTCACGCGGTGGGCCACGAGGTTGTTGCCCTCCAGGGTCCACACCTTGTTCTTGCCGTTGCAGTCAACAATCTTGTAGTTCTTGCCCACGGTCTCCTTGGTCGGGGTGAAGCGCAGGGCTTTGTTGGGCACGCTCAGCACGCCGGCCTCCTCGGCGGTGAAGATGGTGACGTTGGCCGTCAGCCCGGGCTTCAGCTTCAGGTCGGCGTTGGGTGCGCTGATCACCACCTCGTAGGTCACCACGTTGTTGGTCGTGGTGGCTTCCTGGCGCACCTGCTTCACCTCGCCCTCGAAGGTGTCGTCGGGATAGGCGTCGACGGTGAAGGTCACGCGGTCGCCCTCCTTCACGTTGCCGATGTCGGCCTCGTCCACATCGGCCACCACCTGCATGTTGGTCAGGTCCTGCGCGATGGTGAAGAGCTCAGGCGTGCTGAAGCTGGCGGCCACGGTCTGGCCCTCCTCCACGCTCTTCGACACCACGATGCCGTCGATGGGCGAGGTGATGGTGGCGTAGCCGAGGTTGGTCTGCGCGCGGTTCACCTCCTCCTGGGCCGAGAGCACCTGGTCGCGGTTGGAGCTGACGCTGGCCGAGGCCGTCTGGTAGCTCAGCCGGGCCGACTCGTACTGGTCGGCCGAGACGAGGCCCTTCTTGTAGAGCGTCTGGTAGCGCTCGTAGTTGGCCTTCTGGTAGGCCAGCTCGCTCTGGGCGCTGCCCAGCTGGGCCTTGGCCTGCTGCAGCTGCGCCTTGGCCGAGTTGAGCTGGCTGATGAGGTTCGACTTGTCGAGCTCGGCTATCACCTGCCCCTTCTTCACCACGGAGTTGTAGTCCACGTAGAGCTTGCTCACGATGCCGCTCACCTGCGTACCCACGGTGACCGACGTCACGGCCTCCACGGTGCCCGTGGCGGTGATGCTGCTCTGCAGGGTGTGGGCCTGCACCTTCTCCTGGGTGAACGAGATTTGCTCCTTGCTGCCGCGGCTGCTGAGCAACCAGCCGGCCAAGGCCACGACCACGACGGCCGCGACAAGATACCACACCTTGCTGACTTTCTTGAAATTTATCTTCTTCATTGTCTTGTTTTTGTTTTTCCTGTTCTCATGTGTTTCCCTCTGCCGCGCCCGGGGGTCAGTCCTTCAGCGTGCCGTCCTTGTAGAAGCCGAGCATGCGCAGGTTCAGTATGGTGAGATACTTGGCCTGCAGCTCGTTCTGCTCGGCGGCGAGCAGGTTGTCCTTGCCCGTGCGCAGCTCGGTGATGTCGGCCAGGCCGGCCTTGAACTTCTCGCTCACCAGGTCGTAGCTGGCCTGGGCGCTCTCCACGCTGGCGCGCGCGGCCTTGAACTGGTTCTGGTTGGTCTGGGCCTGCAGCCAGTAGTTCTCTATGGTGGAGTAGAGCGTCGTCTGCTCGTTCTTCAAGTCGAGCAGGGCGCTCTGCCGCTGTATGATGGCCTTGTTGGTGGCCGTGCGCTTCTGCCGGTTGTCGAAGATGGGGATGCTCAGCGTGAGCCCGGCGCCGGCGCTGAAGTTCGACTTCATCTGCTTGCTCCACACCAGGTCGTTCATCGACGTGGTGCTCGTCGTCACGCCGGCGTTGGCGCTCAGCGTGGGCAGGTTGCTGGCCCGCGCTATCTTCAGGCTGACGTCGCTCTGCGCGATGGCGTTCTGGTAGCTCTTGATTTCGGGGCGGTTGTCCAGGGCCGCGGCGTACACGCCGGCCAGCGCCGGGATGTCCTCCAGGGCCATGGCGTCGGTGGTGGCGGGCGTGGCCACGTCGAAGTCCTCGTCGGTGAGCTGGAGCAGCTCCTTCAGCTGCCGCTTGTAGTTCCTCACCTGGCTCTCGGCGGCCACCACGTTGTATTCGTCCTGCGCCCGCTGAGCCGTGAGCTGCGCCACGTCGGCCTGGCTCATCTTGCCGTTCTTCAGCATCTCCTGGCCGCGGGCCTCGTTGCCCTTGCTCGACTCCAGGCTCTTCTCATTGGTGGTCACGGCCTCGGCCGAATAGAGTATCTGCACGTAGAGCTGGGCTATCTGCTCCTGGATGCTGCGGGCCTGCGTGGCCGAGTCGAGGGCGGCCTGCTCCTCCACGAGCTTGTCCAGCTTCACGGTGTTGCGGTTGCGGTTGCCGTTCCACACCGTCCAGCTGGCGTTGACGCCATAGCTGCCGTTGTAGTAGAACTTGTCCACCGAGGCGCGCGAGAACCCGTCGCTGCTGATGCCGGTCTCCACCCACGGCGTGTAGTTGATGTTCTGCGAGGTGGAGGCGCTGAGCGAAGGCAACAATGCGGCCTTCGACTGCAACAGGTCCTCGTGGGCGCTCTGCTTGTTGAGCACGGTCTTGCGCAGCTGGATGTTGTTCTCCACAGCATAGTCGATGCATTGCTGCAGCGTCC
>CAZVWX010000063.1:0-7337 GCA_964631105.1 uncultured Prevotella sp.
GGGGCATGAAGGCGCGGCTGTGCGCACAGAAGTCGATGAGCTCGTCGGAAATCAAGTCGGGTTCCAGCGAGCTGATGCGGTATCGGCTGATGCCCTCCACCTGGTCGAGTGCCCGCACGAGGTCGAGGAACCGCTCGTGGGTGGTGCGCCCGAAGTCGCCGATGTTCACACCGGTGAGCACGATTTCCCTGCCCCCCTCGGCGGCGGCCTGCCGCGCCTGTTCCACAAGCGAGCTTACCGTGGGGTTGCGCGAGCGTCCGCGTGCGAAGGGAATGGTGCAGTAGGTGCAGTAGTAGTTGCATCCGTCTTGCACCTTCAAGAAGTACCTGGTGCGGTTGCCGCGGCTGCATGATGGCTGGAACGTGACGATGTCGCGTGTGGGCACGGCGTGGTAGCGGTGCAGGTGCCCGGTGGTGCGCTCGGCCCAGGCCTGGCTGAGATGGGAGATGAGGCTGGCCTTTTCGTTGGAGCCGAGCACGAGGTCGACCCCCTCGATGGCGGCCACGGTGCCAGGCTTGAGCTGGGCGTAGCACCCCGTAACGACCACGAAGGCTCCGGGATGCTCGCGCACCATGCGGCGTATGGCGTGGCGGCACTTCTGGTCGGCCACGTCGGTCACCGAGCAGGTGTTGATGAGGCAGAGGTCGGCTTGCTCGCCAGGGCCGGCAACGCCCACGCCCATCTGTGAGAGCAGCCGGGCGAAGGTGGAGGTCTCCGAGAAGTTCAGCTTGCACCCCAGTGTGCAAAAGGCGGCTTTTTTCCCTTGGAATGCACTTGTATCAATCATGCTGCAAAGGTACTGCAAACCGAAGACAATACAAAATGAACCCCGTTCATTTTTATTGTTGAGGTGCAGCGTACCTTATTAAAAGTATGGGATTGTGGAACCAAGCGAAGCCAAATAAGAAGGCTTTCTTAATGATAGGTACTGCAAACCGAAGAGGATGCAAAATGAACCCCGCCCATTTTCTTGGCTTCCGGTGAGCGGGAGGTTCCGGAACCCGTTTCCACGGGATGCCGCGGCGGCCCCGCGCGCGCCTTTCGGAAAAAACAACGGCCGCAAGGGAGTAGATTCCATAAATAAATTGTACCTTTGCACACAAAACCATCAACACATGAGACACTTCAGACAAGCACTCCGCGCGGCGCTGCTGCTGCCCGCAATCCTTTCCGGCCCGCAGGCCGCACACGCCGACGAGGGCATGTGGACGCTCTACAACCTGCCGGCGCAGGTGTACCAGACCATGCAGGGCTATGGCTTCACGCTGCCCTACGACAGCCTCTACCTGGGCGAGGCGGCCCTGAAGAGCGCCGTGGTGAACTTCTCGGGCTACTGCTCGGGCGTGGTGGTGAGCCCCGACGGACTCGTCTTCACCAACCATCACTGCGGCTTCGAGGCTATCCGCTCGCACTCCACCGTGGACCACGACTACATGCTCAACGGATTCATCGCTAAGAGCTATGCCGAGGAGCTGCCCAACGAGAACATGTTCGTGAGTTTCATGACCGACCAGACCGACATCACAGCAAGGGTGGACTCGCTGGTGAAGGCACGCATGGAGGCCGCCAGGGCGGACGGCGACATCGTCATGCAGCAAACCGACTGCGAACAGGAGGTGGTGGACTCGCTGGAGCAGCTGCTCACCGACGAGGCCCAGCGGCGCGACCCGACGCTCCACGTGGTGGTGGACGCCTTCTACGAGGGCAACAAGTGGCTGGCCACCACCTACCAGGACTTCAACGACCTGCGGCTGGTGTTCGCCATACCCAAGAGTATGGGGAAGTTTGGCGGCGAGACCGACAACTGGATGTGGCCGCGGCAGACGTGCGACTTCTCGGTGTTCCGCATCTACGCCGGAAAGGACAACCGGCCGGCTAGCTACAGCCCCGACAACGTGCCCTACCACCCGCGCCGGTGGGCCAGGGTGAGCCGCGACGGCTACCAGGACGGCAGCTTCGCCATGACCATCGGATACCCCGGCTCCACCGAGCGATACCTGTCAAGCTACGGCATCCAGATGATGCGCGACGACGAGAACGCGCCCCGGGCCCAGGTCAGGGGCGTGAAGCAGGAGGTGATGCTTCGCCACATGAGGGCCGACGAGGGCGTGAGAATCAAGTATGACAGCAAGTACGCCAGCTCGTCGAACTACTGGAAAAACGCCATCGGAATGAACAAGTGCATCGATTCCATCGGCATCGTCGGCCACAAGCGCGACTACGAGCGGCGCATCGCCCAGTGGCAGGACACCACGCGGGCCGACGTCGGCAAGGTGGACTTCGCCTTGCTGGAGCGGCTCTACGCCGAGTGCGCCCCGCTCGTCAATGCACTCACCAACTGGCGGGAGACCTTCGCCCGGGGAAGCAACGTGGAGTTCAACGCACGCGCCATGAGTCTCAACAACGGCATGGAGGTGCACGGCGACAGCCTCAAGCCCGACGACCAGTACAACCTCTTCGAGGACAACTCGGACGAATGGGACGAGGCCACCGACAAGGAGGTGATGGCCGTGCTGCTCGACAACTACCGACGGCACGCCGACGGCGAGTTCCTGCCTGCCTTCTATGCCACCATCGACAAGAAGTTCGGGGGCGACTGCGCACGATACGTGGACTGGCTCTACGACAAGAGCATCATCATGAAGAGCGGCAAGAGAATCTACTTCAACCACAAGAGCTACGGGAAGGACCCCGGCGTGGCCTACGCCCTCGACGTGATGGATGTCTACGCCGGCATCAGTGCCAAGCTCGGGCCCCTGGCCGACAGCATCGCCATGCAGGAGCGGCGCCTCTGCAACGTGAAGATACGCATGGAGGAGGGGCTGCCCCACTACAGCGACGCCAACTTCACCATGCGCCTCTCCTACGGGCAGGTGGGTGGATTCGACCTCGGCGGACGGCCCAGCGGATACTACACCACCGCCGAGAGCATCGTCGAGAAGATGAGGCTGGGCGACAACGGCGCCATCGACTACCAGGCCGAACCCGTCATGCACCAGCTCATGGGCGGCGGCGACTTCGCTCCCTACGCCGACAAGACTACGGGGAAGATGCACCTCTGCTTCCTGACCAACAACGACATCACGGGCGGAAACTCGGGCAGCCCGATGTTCAACGGCCGAGGCGAGCTCATCGGACTGGCCTTCGACGGCAACTGGGACAGCCTCTCCAGCGACATCAACTTCGACAAGCGGCTCGCACGCTGCATCGGCGTCGACATTCGCTACGTGCTCTTCATGATGGACCGCTGGGGGCACGCCTCACGCCTGTTGGAGGAAATCTTCGGGAAATGAGCGCGGCGCGGCCAGCCGGCCAGCTGGCACGCCACGCCCCCAGGCGGAAAAGGGCGGGGAACATCAAAAAAATACGCCCAAAGGCATGGCCGTTAACAACGAAATACGTAACTTTGCAGCCCGAAATCATCAAGCAGAATACAACATGTCATACCTCTTCTCGTCAGAATCCGTTTCCGAAGGACATCCCGACAAGGTGTCCGACCAAATCAGCGACGCTCTCCTCGACCAGTTCCTGGCCTACGACGACCACGCGCGCTGCGCCATCGAGACCTTTGTCACCACGGGGCAGGTCATCATCATGGGCGAGGTGCGCTCGGAAGCCTACATCGATCTGCCCACCATCGCCCGCAAAACCATCAACCGGATAGGCTACACGAAGTCGGAATACCAGTTCGACGGCAACTCGTGCGGCGTGCTCACGGCCCTGCACGAGCAGAGCGACGACATCAACCAGGGCGTCGACCGCGCCGATGAGGACAATCAGGGAGCCGGCGACCAGGGCATGATGTTCGGCTATGCCACCAACGAGACCGACAACTACATGCCCGCGGCGCTCGACCTGGCGCAGCTCATCATGAAAACCCTGGCCGACATCCGCAAGGAGGGAGCCCTCATGCCCTACCTGCGGCCCGACGCCAAGTGCCAGGTGACCATCGAATACAGCGACGACAACAAGCCCAGGGCCGTGCGCACCATCGTGGTGAGCACCCAGCACGACGAGTTCGTGCTGCCCGACAACGACACCGCCGAGGCCCGCCGGGCCGCCGACAAGGCCATGGTGGACCGCATCGCCCACGACGTGAAGACCATCCTCATGCCGCGCGTCAAGGCTCAGCTGGGCCAGAAGGTGCTCGCGCTCTTCGAACGGGAGCCCGAGTACCTGGTCAACCCCACGGGCCGGTTCGTCATCGGAGGCCCCCACGGCGACACCGGGCTCACCGGAAGAAAAATCATCGTGGACACCTACGGAGGGAAGGGGGCGCACGGAGGCGGCTCCTTCTCGGGCAAGGACTCAAGCAAGGTGGACCGCTCGGCGGCCTACATGGCTCGCTACATCGCCAAGAACATGGTGGCAGCCGGAGTGGCCGACGAGATGCTCGTGCAACTGGCCTACGCCATCGGAAAGGCCGAGCCCGTGAGCGTCTACGCCAACACCTACGGCAGCAGCCACGTCGGCATGACCGACGGCGAGATTGCCGAGAAAATCGGAAGCATGTTCGACCTGCGCCCCAAGGCCATCGAGCGCACCCTCAACCTGCGGCAGCCCATCTATCTGGAGACGGCAGCCTACGGGCACATGGGCCGCAAGAACGAAGTCGTGGAGAAGACTTTCACCAGCCGCTACCATAAGACCAAGACCATGAAGGTGGAACTCTTCACATGGGAGAAGCTGGACCGCGTGGCCAGTATCAAGCAAGCCTTCTCGCTCTAAGATGCAGCCCGCCGCCACCGACTCCACCACCACCGTCCTGGGCGAGGCCGCCACAGTGCCCCGCCAGGCTCGCCACAAGGCAGAGCCCACGCCCAAGGACGTGATTGAGCGCCTGCCCAAGGACGCCACGCCCTGGCAGAAGGACTCCGCCATACAGGCCAACTTCAAACCCGCGCCCATCCACTGGAGCAGCAAGCCCGACACGCTCCACATGCCCGGGCAGCCTGCGCCCCGCACCATCGAGGACGTGGTGTCAGTGGCATACTACAAGGAGTCATTTTTCTCGAATGACTCGCTCTATCACCCCGAGCTCAAGGGCACACGGCCCGGCGTGCCCGGCGACCCCGTGCCCTACACCCTCGCGGGCGACAACCTCATCACGGCGGCTCTCCTGGCGTGCTTCGTCTTCGGCACCATCGCCATGGCCAACTCGCGGCACTTCATCCTCCGGCAGGTCAAGGAGTTCTTCCGCGCACCACGCACCGGCATCACCACCACCATCACCGAAACGGCCGCCGAAGTGTGGTTCCAACTTCTGCTCGGCGCACAGACCTGCCTGCTCCTGGGCATCGTCTACTTCTTCTTCTCACGCACCTTTCTGGGCGACACGTTCACCATCAGCCAGTACAGCATCATCGGAATCTACTCCGCGCTCTTCGCCGCCCTCTTTCTGACCAAGGCCCTCCTCTATCTGCTCGTCGGGTGGGTGTTCTTCGATGCAAAAAAAACAAGACAATGGATCAAGTCCTTCCTCTTCCTCACGGCCATGGAGGGGCTCCTGCTCTACCCCGCCACGCTCCTGCTCACCTACTTCCACTTGTCCATCCAGGCCGTGGCCATATACGCCTTGTCCCTCATCGTTTTGGTGGAAATACTCACACTTTACAAGACCTTCATCATCTTTTTTAAAAGAATGAGTGCCTTTTTGCAGATTTTTTTGTACTTTTGTGCGCTTGAAATCATACCTCTGCTTGCCGTCACCGGTGCACTGGCCATGATTGGGAGCCAATTGAAGATAAATTTTTAAGACAGATGATGAAGAAGATCTTAGTCTCGCAACCCAAGCCCACAAGCGAGAAGTCGCCGTATTACGACCTTGAGAAGAACTTTGGAGTGGAGTGTGTGTTCCGTCCCTTCTTTAAGGTTGAAGGCATCACTGCCAAGGAATTCCGCCAGCAGAAAATCAACCTGCTCGACTACACCGCCGTGGTGTTCACCTCACGGCACGCCATCGACAACTATTTCAAGCTCGCCAAGGAGCTGCGCGTCACCATCCCGGAGGACATGAAGTACTTTTGCGTGATTGAGAACATCGCGCTCTACATCCAGAAATACGTGCAATACCGCAAGCGCAAGGTCTTCTTCGGCAACACCGGGAAAATCGACGGGCTGCTTCCCTTGATGGTGAAGCACTCCGGCGAGAAATACCTCGTGCCCCTGAGCAGCGTGCATAACGACAGCCTCAAGACACTCTTCGACGCCAAGAAGCTCCACCACACCGAGTGAGTCATGTACCGCACCGTGGCCAACGACTTCACCGAGGAGGAGAAGAAGGGTTTCGACTACGACATGTGCATCTTCTTCAGCCCCACCGGCGTGAAGGCCTTGAAGCAGAACTTCCCCGACATGGAGCAAGGCAAGATGAAGATTGCCGCCTTCGGCCCCGCCACGGCCCGCACCGTGAAGGAGGAAGGCTACCGCCTCGACCTGGAGGCTCCGACCAAGGAATACCCCTCGATGACAGGAGCCCTGAAGGCCTATTTGCAAAAGGAGGCCTGACCCCGCCATGGGCGACACGATGCCTCGGGCCGGACAACGGCTCACCAAGGGCGAAAGGATTTGCCGGCGCACGGTCGTCGACGAGCTTTTCCAAGGCGGAAGCCGCAGCTTCTCGGCGTTCCCCGTCCGCGCCGTGTGCCGCCTGGCCGCAACAGCCGGGCCTGGTTGCGCCCCGTGTCAGATTTTGGTGAGCGTCCCCAAGCGGCGTCTGCGCCATGCCGTCGACCGCAACCGCGTGAAACGGCAGCTGCGCGAGGCCTACCGCAAGCACAAGCCGGGCCGCGGCGACGTGCCCGAGGGGCAAAGGCTCCTCGTCGCCTTCGTCTGGACCGACGACCGCACGTGGCCCTCGGCCGAAGTAGAACAACGCGTAGCCAAGCTGCTGCGCCGCATCCGCGAGAAGCTATGCGCACGCTGAGAACCGCCCTGCACGCCGCCTCGCACGCCACAGCGTGGCTCATGACCAGGCCCATCGTGTTCTACCAGCGGTTCATCTCGCCCCTGACGCCACCCTCGTGCCGGTTCACGCCCACCTGTTCCGAGTATGCGCGGCAGGCACTGCTCAAGCATGGCCCCGTGAAAGGCCTCGCGCTGGCCCTCTGGCGCATCCTCAGATGCAATCCCTGGGGTGGAAGCGGGTACGACCCGGTTCCGTAAGTTGTCCGCAAGGCGCCCCAAAAACAATCATAAACCCATGCCCCACAGAAGAAGGGGGCATCAAAAAACTTTTTCTTACGCAATGAAGAATTTTGTAGAAGAACTGAAATGGCGCGGCATGCTGGCCCAGATGACGCCCGGCACGGAGGAGTTCCTCAACGAGCACATGACAT
>CAZVWX010000064.1:0-7231 GCA_964631105.1 uncultured Prevotella sp.
GGTGAGGCACTACCGCGAGCTGGCCTATATGGGCTTCGTGCCGGTGCTGCTCCACCTGCGCACCATTTTCCGCAACATGGCGCTCTGCAAGCAGGACATCGTGGCGTGGCGGCCCGACGTGGTCATCCTCGTCGACTATCCCGGCTTCAACCTCGACATCGCCAAGTTCGTGCGGGCCAAGACGGGCATCCCCGTCTACTATTACATCTCGCCCAAGGTGTGGGCGTGGAAGGAGTGGCGCGTGCGGCGCATCCGCCGCGACGTCAGCGAGCTGTTCTCCATCCTGCCCTTCGAGGTGCCCTTCTATGAGCAGCGCCATCACTTCAAGATTCACTATGTGGGCAACCCCACGGCCGAGGAGGTGGCCCACTTCCGCGCCGGCTACGACGAGCCGTTCTCCGATTTCTGCCAGGCCCACGGCCTCGACCCCACGCGCCCCATCATCGCCCTGCTCGCCGGAAGCCGCAAGCAGGAAATCAAGGACAACCTGCCAGCCATGATTGAGGCCGCCGCCCGATTCGAGGACTACCAGATGGTGCTGGCCAAGGCCCCCGCCATCGACGACGCCTACTACGCCCGCTTCATCGGGGGCACGGAGGTGAAGGCCGTGTCCAACGCCACCTACGCCCTGCTCAGCCACGCCACGGCGGCCCTGGTCACCAGCGGCACGGCCACGCTCGAGACGGCCCTCTTCGGCGTGCCGCAGGTGGTGTGCTACGAGACGCCCCTGCCGCGTCTCATCCGCTTCGCCTTCAATCACGTCATCCGGGTGAGGTATATCTCGCTGGTCAACCTCATCGCCAATCGCGAGGTGGTGCCCGAGATGCTCGCCGACCGATTCACCGTCGACGGCATCACCGCCGAGCTGCGCCGCATCCTGCCCGGCATGCCGGCCCGCGACGCCATGACCGAGGGCTACCGCCTCGTGGCCGAACGCCTCGGACAGGAGTCGGCGCCCGACAATGCCGCACGCCTCATGGTGGCGATGCTCACCGCCCGGAGTGCCGACGCGGCTGACACGGATGCGGCCGGCACTGACGCGGCCGGAAACTAAGAAAAAAACGTTTGCATTATGAGATACTTCTGGCTCTTCATCTTCCTGGTGCTGCCCCTGGCGGGCGCGGCCTATTCGCTGTGGCGGGTGTGGGGGCTGCTGCCCCTGCCCACGGCGGGACGCTGCGTGGTGGTGGGCGTGCTGCTCTTGTGCTTCCTCACCATGTTCTTCAACTTCTTCGGCGCACTCGACCGTCTGCCCATGACGCTGGCGGCGGTGTGCTACGAGGTGGGCTATTCCGCCATCTTCGTCTTGCTCTATGTGGTGCTGCTCTTCCTCCTGCTCGACCTGGGGCGGCTCGTCCACATCGTTCCGGCGGCGCTGCTCCACCAGAGCTGGGCGGGCACGGGGCTCGTCGCCGCCGTCATCGTCGGGCTCTTCGCCTACGGCAACATCCACTACGGACACAAATACCGCCAGCCCCTGACGCTCGACACGAGCAAGGCCGTGGCGCGCCCGCTGAAGGTGGTCATGCTCTCCGACCTGCACCTGGGCTACCACAACCGGCTGGCCGAGTTCGACCGCTGGGTGGCGATGGTCAACGCCGAGCAGCCCGACCTGGTGCTCATTGCCGGCGACATCATCGACGGCAGCATCCGGGCAGTCCGCGAGCAGGACATGGCCGCCGCGTTCCGCCGCATCCAGGCCCCCGTCTACGCCTGCCTGGGCAACCACGAGTACTATGCGGGGCGTGAGGCCTCCATCGCGTTCTATCGCGACGCGGGCATCCACCTCCTCGTCGACAGCACGGCCACGGTGGCGGGCATCAACATCATCGGGCGCGACGACCGCACCAACCCGCGCCGCAAGCCGCTGGCCGAGCTGGCACGCCCGCTGGACCGCTCGCGCTTCACCATCCTGCTCGACCACCAGCCTTATCATCTGGAAGAGGCCGGGCGGTGCGGCGTCGACTTCCAGCTGAGCGGGCACACCCACTACGGGCAGGTGTGGCCCATCAGCTGGATTGAGGACGCCATCTACGAGGATGCCTACGGCCCCTTGCGCAAGGGCGTCACGCAGTATTTTGTGACGAGCGGCATCGGCATCTGGGGCGGAAAGTTCCGCATCGGCACCCGCTCGGAATATCTGGTGGCCACGTTGCGATGATTGTAGACAGGGAGTGGATGTCCGGCCATTTCGACCGGTTCAATCGGGAGAGCTTCGGCGGCACGCTGCCCACGCCCGCCTTCCGCCTGTCGAGGGCGCGCACGCTCATGGGCTCGTGCAGCTGGAAGAGGCGGCGCGGGCTGTTCGGCGCGACCGTCGCCGCCTGCACCATCAGCATGTCCACCTATTATGACTTCAGCGAGCGGCAGGCCTGCGAGATTCTGCTCCACGAGATGATTCACTACGCCCTGGCCCTGGCCCACGTCCGCGACACGTCGGCTCACGGGCGGCGGTTCCAGGAGGAGGCCGCCCGCCTGAACCGGCAGTACGGGCTCCATATCACGGCCATGGCTCCGGTCGGGGGCTACAAGGTGTCGGCGGTTGGGCAGCGCCGCCGGCCGCAGGTCTGTGTCTTGCTGGCCTTGCGCATGGCCGACGGGCGCTGCTATGTGGGGCGCATGCAGCCCGGTGCTTTTCCACGCCTGGAGCGCGAGCTCCGCCGGCTGGATGTGGTGAAGTCGCGCCAGTGGTATGTCACCACCGATTCCCACTACGCCAGCCTGCCCCAGCACCGCACGCTGCGTGGCCGCCAGGTCACGCCCGGCGAGCTGGAGCGCCTGGAGCGGTTTGCCGCCGAAAATGGGGGCGAGTGGCGGAAACTGGCGCTCCCCGACGTTTGAGCGTGTCCGAGGTTGTGCCGCTGCGTTCCGTGGGGGCCGGCAAAAGGCAGGATCCGCTTATGGCAGCCATGCAGCCCCGGCGGGGCTGAATTCTCAATACATCGCCTTGTCGGATTTCATGAGGGGCATGAAGACTGCCACGAGCAAGTTCTTGAAGCAGCACCGCGGGAAATTCCCGGTGTTTGACGGTTGGGAGAGTGAATACTTTGCCTGTACGGTGAGCCCTGGCCAGAAGGAAAGCGTAAGGCTCTATATACAGAATCAGAAGGAGCACCATAAGGGTGTAGACGGTCGTGAAGAAATTCTCAAACTGTGCAGGGAGATGGGGATAGATGTGGATGAGCGATATATCTGAGTTTCCCGGCATGTGGGCAGCGGCGTACCGCGGATGATGAACGACAGAAGGGCAGGTGCTTCGGCGCCTGCCCTTCTGTCGTTCATGTCAGTTGTCTGTTTACATATAATCAGTCGTTCCTGTCAGCCAGGCGGTCGTCAGTCGTTGAGGAATCCGTAGCCGTTGACGAACCCGCCCGTGGAGATGATGTTCGGCGTGAAGGGCCAGAGATAGATGGGTGCCTTCTGGTAGTCGTAGTCGTAGAAGAGGTACTTGTCGTACTCGTCCTCGTTGTTCACGATGTCGATGCCCCAGTTGGTTTGCTTGTAGCCGTTGGCGGTGAGCGCCGCCACCTCGTCGTCGGAGAGATGCTTGAAGAGCCCCTCGATGTCGAGGTTGGTCTTCGTGTCCTTGCTGTAGAGGTTGCCCTGTCCGGCATAGCTCTCCCAGTCGTCGTTCTGTCCGCGCCACGAGGGATAGAGCACGCCGTTGTCCTCGCTGCCCTCCGGGCACTGTGCGGTGAGCCTGTAGCCGAGCTCGCTCTTGGCGTCGACCATCTTGGTGTAGACATAGTTGGAGATGACGTTGCCATTGTCGAACTGGTAGTAGCCCTGGCTCTTCAGTCCCGCAATCATGGCCTCGGTGAGCTCCTTCACCTGGCGCAGCTTCTCGGGGAGCAGTCCGGTGCGGATGAGGGTGAAGCGTCGGTCGCCCTCGCCGGCGAACTCGAAGCCGCGCTCGTCGACGACAGCCTTGAAGAGCGAGCCCTCGCGCTGGATGAATCCGTCGACGTCGGCCTCGGCCGATGTGCGGAAGGCGCGGTTGCGCACCTTGGCCAGATAGGTGCGTGCCGTGGCGTCGTCGCCCAGCACGGCGCAGGCCTCAGCATAGCCCAGGTAGATTTCGGAGAGGCGCATGTAGGGGGCGTTGATGCCCGAGCGCCGCTGGTTGGCCGTCCAGACGGTGGCCTGGCGGTTCTCGTCGAACTTGTTGCAGCTGATGCCGCCGCCGTTCGACTTCGAGTTCGGCGTGAAGGGGATGAGCTTCTCGAAGCCCTTTCCGGTGGAGCCCGTCACGGTGCAGGCCACGTCGCGGCGCAGGTCGTTGGGGTCGAACATGCCGTAATAGAAGGCCGGGTTGATGCGTCCCTGGCCGTAGGCCTTGCAGGGGTAGGCGTTCTTGGAGCCGCCGTTGGAGGGCCGCCCGAGCGAATAGGAGCGCGGGTCGTTGCCGCTGGCCCCCTGGGTGAAAGGCTCCTCGAAGATGCTCTCGTCGGCGTAGCCCACGTCGGCGTCGTGCAGCTGCTGGAAGAAGTACTGGTAGGCGTTGCCGAACTGGCGGCCGGCGGCGTCGGTGGAGCGCGGGTCGGTGTCGTGCCAGACGGCCGTGCCGGAGTCGTCGATTACCTTCTTGAAGTAGGTGCGCGCCGTCTCGTAGAGGTCACGCCAGTCGGCGCGGCGCCCGTAGAAGGAGCCCCCGTTGTTGGTCGTGCCGATGGTCTCGAAGGTGAGCGCGTTGCCCTCGCCGTCGACATAGTTGACGTCGCCGCGGCGCGTCTGGTATCCCGCGGCCTCCAGGGCGAGCCGTGCGATGAGCCCGTCGACGTAGGTGCGGCTGTAGTAGTTCTTCGCCGTGGCGGCGTAGGTGGGGCACTTGCCGAGCGTATACATCAGCGGCTCCACGGCCTGCAGCTGTGCGATGACCACATCGTAGATGGAGTCGCGCGGCACGAGTCCGCCGGCGGCCACGCCGAAGCTGGACTGGAACTGCACGTCGCCGAAGTACTTGATGAGCTCGCGGTAGCACGTGGCGCGCATGGCCACGGCCTCGCCGTAGAGCTGGCTGATCTGCGTCGGCTCGGTCTGCTCCATCATCTCCTGGTAGCCCGAGGTGCCCTCGATGGCCGTGGTGATGGCGTTGCACTTGCCGATGACGGAGAAGAGCGTGCCGTAGGGGCCGCTGTCGCCCTCCTTCATGTACGACAGGAGCGAGTACTGTCCGGCGTAGGTGCCGTTCTGGTAGAAGCACTCGGGATAGTGGCGCCCGGGCTGCGAGGCGAAGTTCTCGGGATGGCGCATGATGTCGGAGCCCGCGATGTCGGCGGCGTAATAGAGTCCGTCGCCGAAGATTTGCGAACTGTAGGCCCCGTGCATGGTCGACTTGGCTCCCTCCAGGGCCGACTGCGCGGTGGTGATGTTGGAGAAGACGAACTCCGCGTCGACGGTCGACTTGGAGCTGGTCTCCAGATAATCGTTGCACGACGTGGCGCCCCCGAGGAGGGCGGCGGCACAGAGCGTGGCATATAAAAGCTTGGTTTTCATTGTTGGTTTTCTCTACTAGTTACGATGTTCGGTTAGAATGTGAGGTTCAGTCCGAAGGTGTAGGAACGCGTCTTCGGGTAGGCCTGGTAGTCGTAGTTGGGCGTGGGGAATCCGTTGCCGCCGGCGTCGAAGTTGGTGTTCACGTCGGGGTCGATGCCGCTGTAGCCGTCGATGCAGAACACGTTGTAGCAGGTGAAGTAGAAGCGGACGTTGCTGATGCCCACCGTCTTGACCCACTTCTTGGGCAGCGTGTAGCCGAGGGTGATGTTCTGCAGGCGCAGGTACGACGCATCCTCGATGTAGTCGGACGTGAGGACGCCAATCTCGCTGTAGGGCAGCGCGTACTTGGCACCCTTGTTCAGTGCGGCCAGCTCGGTGGGGTCGGTCACGGCGTAGAGGTTGCCGTTCTGGTCGACGTCGAACATGCGCCAGCAGTCGTTGAGCTGCGAGAGGCGCTGTGCGCCGAAGCCCGTGTCCTTGTTGCCCATCATGTCATGGGCGAAGTTGGCGTTGTAGATGTCGCCGCCAATCTGGTAGGCGAAGTTGAGCGAGAAGTCGAGCCCCTTCCAGTTGCCGTTGAAGTGGAAGCCGCCGGTGTGCTGGGGCTTGGTCTTGCCGATGATGGTGACGTCGTCCTCGGTGATGGTGCCGTCGCCGTCCACGTCCTCATACTTCGCCATGCCCGGGAAGGCCTTCTGCCCGTCGGGGACGTTGTAGTAGGAGGCTCCGGCATAGTTGCCCACGCGGTTGTCGGGCACGCCGTCCTTCAGCGTCCACACGCCGTTGGAGACGTTGAAGTCGTCGACGGTGTAGAAGCCCAGGCTCTTGAATCCCTGGATGAGTCCGACGGGGTTGCCCTTGCGGATGACGTAGTCGTAGTAGGGCAGTCGCATGGTGGAGCCCCACCCGGTGTGGGTGTCGGCCAGCACGCCGTCGAAGAGGTCGTCGATGTTGTTGTGGTTGTAGTTGTAGGTCATGCCGAAGTTCAGGTTGAAGTCCTTGCTGTTCACAATCTGGTAGTTCAGCGCGACCTCGAAGCCCTTGTTCGACGTCTTTCCGACGTTCTGGAACTGGTAGGTGTATCCCGTGGAGCCGTCGACGGGCACCATCATGAGGATGTCCTTGGTGGTGTTCCAGTAGAGGTCGAGCGTACCGTTGAGCCGTCCGTTCCAGAGTCCGAAGTCGAATCCGAGGTTGCGGCTCGTGGTGGTCTCCCACTTCAGGTCGGGGTTGCCCATCATGTCGCCCGGGACGTAGGTGGGCACGACCACGCCGTCGACGGTGGCCGTCGAGGCCTGCCACGTCTCCTGCCAGAGCGACGAGCTGATGTTGTCGTTGCCCGACGTACCCCACGAGAGCCTCATCTTCAGGTTGGAGAGCCAGTTCTGCGTGTTCTTCATGAAGGGCTCGTCGGAGATGCGCCAAGCTGCCGCCGCTGCGGGGAAGTAGCCCCAGTGGTGGTTTTCGGCGAACTTCGAGCTGCCGTCGGCGCGGAAGGTGAGGGTGAGCAGGTAGCGGCCGAGGTAGCCGTAGTTGACGCGTCCGAACCACGACGAGGTGTGCTCGGGAATGCCCTTGGTCGACTTGTAGGTGTCCTGGTCGGTCTTCAGGTCTTCGTCCTGGTTGGTCATGCCGAGCTGTGCGAAGGCCGTCTCCATGCTCCATCCCTCGGGATAGCCGTAGCCGTCGAAGACGGTGGTGTTGGTGCGGCGCGAGAGGATTTCATTGCCGGCGA
>CAZVWX010000065.1:0-7210 GCA_964631105.1 uncultured Prevotella sp.
GGGGCCGTCCCAGGGCTCCATCAGGATGGAGTTGTACTCGTAGTAGGCCTTCAGGTCTTCCGAGATGGGGTTCTTGTCGTTGAAGCTCTCGGGTATCATCACGGCCATGGCGTGCGGCAGCGAGAGGCCGCTCATGACGAAGAACTCGAAGACGTTGTCCAGCGAGGCCGAGTCGCTCATGCCCGGCTGCACGATGGGCGATATTTCGCGGATGTCGCCCAGATTGTCCGACGAGAGCACCGACTCGCGCGCCTTCATCCAGCTCCGGTTGCCGCGTATGGTGTTGATTTCGCCGTTGTGGGCCAGCATGCGGAAGGGCTGGGCCAGGCTCCACGTGGGGAAGGTGTTGGTGCTGAAGCGGCTGTGCACGATGGCCAGCCCGCTGGTGAAGTAGTTGTTGGTCAGGTCGGGATAGTATTGCCGCAGCTGCAGGCTCGAGAGCATGCCCTTGTAGATGATGCTCTTGCTTGAGAGCGAGCAGATGTAGAAGTCGGCGTCGCTCACGCGCCGCTCTATCTTCTTGCGGATGACGTAGAGCGTGCGCTCGAAGGTGCCCACCTTGTCGTCGGTGACGCCGGTGATGAACACCTGCTTGATGTCGGGCTCGGTGGAGAGGGCGGCCTGGCCCAGGCAGTCGTGGTTGGTGGGCACGTTGCGCAGGTGCATCAGCGAAAGCCCCTCGCGCTCTATCTCCTCAATCATGATGGAGAGGATGGCCTGCTGCCGCTTGGCGTCCTTGGGCAGGAAGATGAGCCCCGTGCCATATTTCCCCTTCTCGGGCACGGGGATGCCTTGCAGGAGGATGAACTCGTGTGGAATCTGAAGCAAGATGCCCGCGCCGTCGCCAGTTTTGCCGTCAGCTCCCTCGGCACCGCGGTGCCGCAGGTTTTCGAGCACTTTCAAGGCGTTGTCGACGAGCTCGTGGCTCTTGTTGCCGTGGATGTTCACCACCATGCCCACGCCGCAAGCGTCGTGCTCGTAGCTGGCATGATACAATCCATTTGCTCTTTTTGTTCGCATTTGATTCAAATTTAAGTAATTTACCTATCAATACGTTTGCAAAAGTATGGAAAAAGTTTCAAATGGAAAGCACAGCCGGGATAAAATTGATTTTTATTTCTTTTACGGGTGATGGAAAATTTCAATTGGAATGAAAATCAATCGCGAAACTATCAATCTGTAAGGTTTCTGACTTCGGAATCTTACAGATTGAAACTTTTGCGGCGAAAGAAGAAAACAAATGGCACGTGCCGCTCGGGCCGGGCCGGTGGGCTGGTGGGCGTCGCCGAAGCGGCTTGTCTGCTTGTTCCGGGCCCCATGGCGCCCGGACGGGCGATGCGGTGTGGGGCCGGGGCACGCCGGCGTGCCGCCGGCGCCGGGGGGCGAGGCCTGCGTTCTCAGCGCGTGACGGTGATTTCCTTGTCGAATCCGCGGGCGTCGCGCAGGATGAGCTTGCAGCTTTGTCCCTCGCGAATCTTCATGCTGGTGAACTCGTCGTAGGTGGACACGCGCCGCCCGTCGACGCTCAGCACCACGTCGCCCTGCCGCATGCCTTTCTTGTAGGCCTCGCTCTTGTGCCAGATGAGGCCCACGGCGGGGCGCCCGCCGCGGTTGATGAAGGCCACGCCGAACTGCTTGTTGCTCACGTTCACGCTGTCGGCGCCGTCGCGGCTTTGGAAGCGGAGCCGCTTCTTCCGCGGCAGGACGACCACCGAGCCGTAGTTGAAGATTTGCGCACCCACGCGGGAGTCGCCCTGCGTGGTGAGGCAGCGCACGTTGCGGAACGAGAACTCGTTCCACTTCAGCCGGTCGAGGTTCAGGAAGTACACCTCGCCGGGCTTCTCCACGCTGTTCGTCGAGGCCGTGAAGTAGCCCGTGGCGTGCCCTTCCACCTGGGCGCTCACCTGCTTGCTCTTGTACTGGTGGTCGAGGAAGTGGTCGCGGTTCATCTGGTAGAGCTGCCGGGCGCCCGTGTCGAAGCAGGCCAGGTCGGTGTGGCGCATGAACGGGCTCACATATATATAAGGTACGAAGCGCGCGAGCTTGTATTTCAGCTCCTGGCCGGGCTCGCCGTCGAGGAATCCTTTCCGGTCGGAGAGCACCAGACGCCCGTGGGCGGGGTCTATCTTGGCCGCTATGCCCTTGTTGAACAGGTCGAAGCCGATGATGCCGTCGTAGGCCACGTGGCCGGAGGGGCGGCGCACCACCGACGCCACATAGCCGCTGATGTGCAGGCGGCCGAGCGTGAAGTCGGCCACCTGCACCACGCCCACCGTGTCCTTCACCCCGTTGGCGTCGGTGGAGACGACCGACCCCAGCCCGCGCACCACCGGCACACGCGAGCCCTCGTAGAGCATGCCCTGCGACGACCCCGTGTCGAGGCAGAAGCGGTAGGTGCGCCCGCTGATGACGACGGGCACGTAGAGCTGGTCGTCGTCGAACTCAAGGGGGATGGTGTCGGCAAAGTTCTGCTCTGCCACGCCGAAGCCCGTGTCGTAGCGGTGCATCTGGGCCCGCGCCGGCGACAGGAGCGCCAGCATGGTGGCCAGGAGGATGGTTTTCTTCATGGGGCGTGCGTATTTTCAGGGCAAAGTTACGCCAAGGCGGATGAAAAACAAAACGATTGCGCGATTTTTTTTGTACCTTTGCCGCCATGATGAAGACCGAATACGAAAAGATGCGCTCCGAGGAGCTCTACGACTTCTCCGACCCCGCCATCAGCGCCAGCCTGCTGCATGGCAAGGAGGCTTGCCTGCGCCTGAACCGACTCACCATCAGCAGCCCGGGCTACCGCGAGGCGCTGCGCGACCTCATTCCCGGCATTCCCGACAGCTCGGTGGTGTGCCCGCCCTTCTTTTGCGACCATGGCAACGGCATACGCATGGGCGGCGACGTGTTCCTGAACTGCAATTGCACCGTGCTCGACGGGGCCTGGGTCTCCTTCGGCGACCACGTGAAGGTGGGCCCCAACTGCCAGTTCTACACGCCCGACCATCCACACGACTTCCGCCTCCGCCGAGGCACGCGCGAGACGGCGCACCCCATCACCATCGGCGACGACACGTGGCTCGGCGGCGGGTGCATTGTCTTGCCGGGCGTCACGATTGGGGCGCGGTGCATCGTGGGCGCCGGGGCGGTGGTCACCCGCGACGTGCCCGACGATTGCGTCGTGGCCGGAAATCCGGCCCGCGTGCTCAGGCGGATGGATGGAAAACCGGATTGAAAGGCGGGAAGGATGTAAATGAAATTCAGCACGCGCAAAGTTGAATTGCAAGAACGGCCTTCTTGCAATGTGTAAGCGGCCTTCTTGGCCTCGAAGAAGGCCGTTCTTCGGGGCCAGGAAGGCCGTTCTTTGGACTGAAGAAGGCCCTTCTTCGAACTGACCCCCGTTTTTTTCTCGAACCTTTACAAAGCCGTTGGAAAATCCTTCCGTTTCCTTCCTTTTTGCTCGCAATCCCGCCCTTTCGGCGTCATAATGGAAAACCACCTTTTTCGCAACGCCCTCCATCCGCTTCTATTTTTGTCAAGATGCTTCTTCACCGGATGATTGCTGTGCCGGCTTTTGGACGGTTCTAGAAATGATGTCGAACGGGTCTTGGTTTATACGATTAGATTTACAGATAAGTCTCATGCTTGATTTTCAAAACTGCGAGATGAAATGCCTAGTATCTGATGTGGTTATCCTTGCAGAACTGGCGGCTCTCCTCATCTCCGCAACGAGCTGAGATGACAAGGAGTTGCAAGCAGGGTCGTTGCTGTCCGGCTTTGAGATAGCTGATGGCATAGAGCTTGAACATCAGCCCAAGAGCGTCATCGTGTACACGCCCATATTGTATATCGTTGATGGTGACACCCAGTATCCGACGGCGCATGGAAGCCGCAGACTTGAAGCATGGGAGAGCATTTCGCATGTCGTTGAGACTGAAATAGCACTGGCCGAGACAGAATGTCCTCAGCGAAACCATATTGGCGTCTCCTTTTCCCAATGACAGCCATCGTTGAAACCAAGGCACGGCGTCTTGATATTTGGCAAGGTTAAAGTAACTGTCGGCTACAAGACCATACACCTCCGCCTCGCCGTCGTTGTTCCGGTTGCCATAGGATTGCAGCCACTGGGCGCAGGAGCCCAGACATTCCTCAAAGAGTTCAAGATTGTAACAGCAGATGGCATGCTTCAGCGCGTTCTTTGGCGACAGCCCCACCGCCTGGTTGATTTTCATCAGGTCGTTGTAGGCGGCCGAGAAGTTGCCGTTGGTGATGTATGTGTCAACCTCCCTTTCCAACTTGGGCACATCCTTTTCCGTGTAGTGCGTCTGATGGATGATGAGACGGTTGCCGTCGATAGTGACAGTACCCAAGCTCTGTATGGCCGACATGCCAAAGAGCATCGGAGCACTCTGATTCTGATCTATCAAGGCCTGCACGTTCTTGATGTGTACCGAGCCTATCGACACGTCGCGGAGGATGGCAATGAAAGTTTTCACCGTAGAGCCGTCGGCAATGGATGACATGCCCATACCTACCAAATCCTTCTGCTTGAGGAATCCGTTCTGCAAGAGATAGCCAGCTGCCGATGACGATAACGAGACACCAGAGGCGCCCGTGTCGAAATACATTCGCATCGGCGCACCATTGATGGCACATGTTATCTTGTAAGTTCCACTACCCGTTGGCTCCATCTCTATCACTTCCTGTGCACCGCCCGTAGCAACTACCAGCATCATGCAGAGCAAAAAGACCAGTTTCCGCATCGTCATCATCATCATCATCATCTTGATTTATTTCACTATCATTTTTTTCCCATTCACCATGTACACGCCTTGCGGCAAGCCGTTCACAGCCTCTTTTGGCGACAGCCATTTGCCGGTCCTCACCAGTTGGCCTTGCAGGTTGTAGACCCGATAGGTGCGGCTGTCTGGTCCATTCAGTGCCATGATGTCTGTGGCGTTGCCAAGGTCAATGGCCAAGGCCTGTCGTCTGGCAGCTGCGCCGCTGGCCGTCATGTAGCCCTCGAAGGGTTTCACGGCTCGCAAGTTGCTTACGAAATGGCTGCCAGGATCATAGCCTCCACCAGTACTGGTGAAGTCGTTGTAGGCATTCAGGGCATAAATGCTGCTTTCACGCTGCAAGGTGGTGAAATTGGGAATGAAGGTCTGGCTGTTGTAAGTCGTCCTCGTCACATCATCAGAAGCCTTCACCATGGCATTCTCTGCCGAGAAGATCACCATGCCGGGGAGATTGTAGGTCTCTTCAGAATGATTGCTGTTGGGCATGCTGATAATATACGGTGTGTTGGCCTTGATGGCGCTGGTGTGCCGCCAGCCTCCAGCCGTCATCTCATAGAGCCAGAAAGGCCGTCCGACGTTGCCGTTCCACGATGCAAACGGCACTATGTTGTCCTTGCTCTCGTGGCGGATGTTCCCTACATCGAAGGGCAGGGCGATGGTCTCCCACCCCTGGCAGGTGCCTGTCACCGTCGACATGGAATAGCGGTGCTGGTAGGTGATGCTCTGCGCAGTGAACGACTGCGGGCTGTAGAAGTTGTTGCTTTTGCTTGTGGTGGCATCGGTGAGCACAACGCTCTCCGCTGTTCCGTTAATCACTACATTCTGACTGCGAGAGGGCGCATGGCCCGACGATTTCACAAACACCAACAGATTGTCGCTCTGCCCGCTGCCAATGATGGTATTGGTGAGCGGCGTTGACGCGTTCCACACGATAGCTGCCAGGTTGCTGCATCCGTTGAAAGTGTTGTCATCGACAGTAGTCACCGACGAAGGTATGGTTACTACCACCACATTGGACTTGCCACGAAAAGCCGAGTTGGCAACGGCCGTCACCGTCCACGTGTTGTCGCGATAAGAGACCGTGGAAGGTACATCCACCTGCATGCTGCTCGGCACGCTCGCCACACGTACTGTCTTCTCGTTCCAAGAAACCACATCATAGGTGAATCCGTCCTTGCTGATGCTGCTGTATTGGCTTTCCACAAAGCTCACAGCAATGTAGGTATCGGTTGTGATGCCCGACAGTGTATATGCATTGTTGGCAATGCCCGACATAACGTCGTTGCCGTTGACAATCAGCGAGCCTACCTTGTAGCCATTGTCAGGAGAAAACGTGAGCGTAATCGTTCCACCCTCTGCTACGGAGGCCTGCTGGGTCTTGTTTCGCACGGAGGATGTGCCAAAACCGACAGAACCATTGCCGGTTACCTCTATCGACACCGTGTGATAGACGGTTGGTGTCTCCTTTGCCTTGAACGCCACGACCACCCGCGTGTCTGCGGTAATGTTGCGCACAGTGTATTGCCCGGCACTCACGGAAGAAGTCATGTTGCTGCCGTTGACCGTCAGCGAAGACAATTCATAACCTTCGTTGGCTGTGATGCGCAAGGTGGCGCTTGTGCCATCGTCAACGGTATAGGTGCGCGAACTGCCGGAGATGTAATAGTCGCCGTAGGTAACATAACCGTGTGCGTCGCACTGGATGGACAGCGTATGCGTCACCTTGGCAAAGGTGACAATCACGCTGACATTCTGATTGACGGTAACGCTCAGTTTGCCATTCTGAACCGATGATGTCCTGTCTGTGCCGTTGACCGTAACCTTTGAAACTGCGTAACCACTGTTGGGCGTGATGGTCAACTGCGCCGTCGTGCCATCATTTACGGTGAAGCTGCGGGTGGCGTTTGTGAAGGACGTGCCGCTGTAGCTCACGGTGCCGCCCGAGCCACACTGAATGGACAAGGTATGTGTAACCTGCTGTTGGGTAAACGTTACGACCACACTTATGTCTTTGTCAACGGTTATACTCAACTTGCCATTCTGAACCGATGATGTCCTGTCCGTGCCGTTGACGGTAACCTTAGAAACTGCGTAACCACTGTTGGGCGTGATGGTCAACTGCGCCGTCGTGCCATCTTTTACAATGAAGCTGCGGGTGGAGTTTGTGAAGGACGTGCCGCTGTAGCTCACGGTGCCGCCCGAGCCACACTGAATAGAAAGATTATAATAGGTGGACTGTGCGAGCCTAAAATATCCACCACGCCAATAATAGTAATCTACAGAGCCATTTGTTAGTTTGTCGCCTAAAACAGATTTGTCGAAACCATCTCCAATAGAAAGTTTACACGGACTATCTATGCTCCCTACATTGGTGAAAATTGAGAAGGAGGAGACATCCTTAAAGTCATTGTTTCCAAGAGATA
>CAZVWX010000066.1:0-7209 GCA_964631105.1 uncultured Prevotella sp.
CTGCTCGAAGAGACCATGTCGCACGCCGCCAACGAACCCGAGCCTATGTCCGGACAGGCCGGGGGGCGGGAAGGCACGGCTGCCCCGCGCGTGGTGCGCAACATGATTGTGGGCGACGTGAAGCAGAGCATCTACCGGTGGCGCGAGGGCGACTGGAGGCTGCTCAACAACATCGGCCAACAGTTCACCCGGCCGGAGCAAAGACTCGACATCAAGACCCTCGACACCAACTTCAGGTCGGACCGCAACATCGTCGACTTCAACAACGCGTTCTTCCGCGCCGCCGCACAACACGAGTACGACGCGCTCTCAGCCGACAATCCCGACGAGGCCGAAGAGATGAGGCGGGCCTACGCCGACGTGGCCCAGCAGACTCCCGAGGGGAAACCGAAGCTGGGCTTGGTGAGGGTGAGGCTCATCGCGCCCGCCGACGACTGCCAGGACGAGATGATGAAGCTCGTGGAGGCCACCGTCGACGAGCTGCTGGCCCATGGGGCGAGGCCGAAGGACATTGCCGTGCTCGTGAGAAGCAACCAGACCATACAGGACATTGCCGACTACTTCATGGCCAACAGGCCCGAGCTGCGCCTGGTGAGCGACGAGGCTTTCCGCATCGACGCCGCGCTGTCAGTGCGCACCATGGTGAGCGCCATGCGCCTGCTGGTGCATCCGGCCGACGAAATCAGCCGTGCGGCCCTGGTGAAAGCCAAAGAAAAGCACATCGTGGACGTGCCGGAGGCGTTTCTCGACGGCTCCGTGGTCGAAGAGCTGCGCGCACTGCCACTCTTCGACCTGGCCGAGCGCATCTTCAACGACTTCAACCTGAAGGCTCTCGACGGCGAAAGCGCCTACGTGTGCGCCTTCTTCGACCAGCTGGCCACCTTCACGCAAGAGCATGTGGCCGACACCGAGGACTTTCTGGACGAATGGGACAGCACCCTCTCGGCCAAAAGCATCCAAAGCGACGCCGTCGACGGCATCAGACTCATCACCATCCACAAAAGCAAGGGACTGGAATTCGAACATGTCATCATGCCCTTCTGCGACTGGAAGATGGAAAAGACTTACACCCTCTGGTGCCAGCCCAAGGAGGCTCCCTACAACCAGTTGCCCCTCGTGCCGGTCGACTTCTCGGCCACGCAGATGAAGGGCAGCGTCTATGAGGACGACTACCGCCACGAGCATCTGCAAAACATGGTGGACAATCTGAACCTGCTCTACGTGGGATTCACGCGGGCCGCCAAGAACCTGTTCGTCTACGGCAAGCGGGCCGCACGGGGCTTGAGGAGCGAGACCATCGAGCTATGCCTGCCCGAAGTGGCCGACGCGTTGGGCGGAACGCTCACCGTCGCCGACGGCACGCCCGCGCCTCCCCCCGAAAGCCCGGCACGGGGGAAGGGAAGGAAGAAGGGCGAGGCGCAAGGCCCGCTGGAGTATGACTTCGGAAGCCTCGACACCATGGCGAGACCACACGACGCCAAGACCGCCAACGTGTTCAGCCAGCCTTCCACATCCCTGCCCCTGGCCATCGGCTCCTACCGCCGGAGGGCCGAGTTCAGGCAGAGCAACAAGAGCCTGGAGTTCATCGAAGGCGACGACTCGGGAAGCCAGAGAAAGCAATACATCAAGACCGGAACCGTGCTCCACCGCCTCTTCGCCTCCATCCGCACCGCGGACGACGTGCCATCGGCCATCCGGCAAATGGAGCTTGAGGGAATGCTCTTCGACGTCAATATCACGGCGGGGCGTCTGCAAGAGATGCTCAAGAAGCGGTTCGCCCATCCGGAGGTGAAAGAATGGTTCAGCCCGAAGTGGAAACTCTTCAACGAATGCACCATCCTCTACACCGACCCGTCGACGGGCAAGGCCAAGGAGCAGCGTCCCGACCGCGTGATGACCGACGGCAGGCAGACCATTGTCGTCGACTTCAAGTTCGGCTCGCCGAAAGAGGACTACGCCCAACAGGTGAGAGACTACATGGGCCTGCTCCGGGACATGGGGCACACGAACGTGAAAGGATTCCTCTGGTATGTGTACACAAACAAAATCGAAGAAGTGAAATGACCCAAACCTTCCTGCACCATGTCGCACAAGACATGATTGAGAAATACGGCACGCGGATGAAAGACATCACCGTGGTGTTTCCCAACAAGCGGGCCTCGCTCTTCCTGAACGAGCAGCTGGCCCCCCTGGCCGGCAAGCCGCTATGGAGCCCGGCCTATGTCACCATCAGCGAGCTCTTCCGCCAGCACTCGCCCTTGATGGCGGCCGACCCCATCCTCCTGGTGTGCAGGCTCTACCGGGTCTATTCGGCCATTGCAGGCACGGGGGAGACGCTCGACAAGTTCTATGGATGGGGGCAGCTGATGATCAGCGACTTCGACGACATCGACAAGAACATGGCCGACGCCGACAAGGTGTTCGCCAACCTGAAGGACATTCACGAGTTCGACGACATCCACTACCTCGACGATGAGCAGAAGAAGGTGCTCAAACGGTTCTTTGCCAACTTTGCCGACGACCACGAAAGCGAACTGAAACGGTGCTTCCTGGAACTGTGGAGCCACTTCGGCGACATCTACCACGCCTTCAACGAGGCGCTCGCGGCCGAGGGGCTGGCCTACGAGGGAGCCCTCTACCGGCAGGTGGCCGAGAACGCCGGCGCCGACTTTGGCGACGGCCTGTACCTCTTCGTCGGATTCAACATGATGCAACGGGTGGAACTTTCCCTGGCCTCAAGGCTCAAGGCCGAGGGGAAGGCCAGGTTCTACTGGGACTTCGACAAGTACTACATGAACCCGCCAGCCGACACGCCCTTGCTCCAGAACGAGGCGGGGGTCTACATCCGGAAATACATGGCCGACTTCCCCAACGAGTTGGACAGTGACAATCCCGAAATCTACGACAACTTCGACCGGGAGAAGGAGGTGGCCTATGTGAGCGCACCCACCGAGAACATCCAGGCCAGATATGTGAGCACATGGCTCCGCGACCGCAAACGCTATGCGGACGGCAAGCGCACGGCCGTCGTGCTGGCCGACGAACGGCTGCTCCAGGCCGTCGTACACGCCATTCCCGACGAGGTGGAACAGGTGAACGTCACCCTGGGCTACCCGCTCCAGCAATCGCCATTCTTCGCTCTCACGGCCTTGCTCGTGCAGATGCAGACCGCCGGCCACAAGACGGGCACCGACCGCTACCGCCTGCACCAGGTGAGCCGCGTGCTCCATCATCCCTACGCCCGGTTCATCAGCAAGAAGTGCGCCGAACTCGACGCCGACTTGAAAACCCACAAACGATTCTATCCGTCGCGCGCCGACCTCATCATCGATGCCGATGAAGGTCTCGCCACGCTCTTCCGCGATTGCGAATCGGGCGAGGAAAAGCCCATCGCGCAGCTGGGAGCCTGGCTGCTCGACGTGCTCCGGACCATCGGGGCCAACGTGGCCCCAATGCGCGAAAAGCACCCCGACCCGCTCTTCCAGGAATCGCTCTTCAGAATGTACACCGTGCTGAACCGCCTCCAGGCACTCGTGGCGGGCGGCGACCTCGACTGCGACCTCATCACCTGGCAACGCCTCATCACGCAAATCGTGCAGACCACCACCATTCCCTTCCATGGCGAGCCCGTCGAGGGGGTGCAGGTCATGGGCGTGCTCGAAACGCGCAACCTCGACTTCGACCATGTGCTCGTGCTTTCGTGCAACGAGGGCAATCTGCCCAAGGGGGTCGACGACGCATCGTTCATCCCCTACGCCATACGCAAGGCCTACGGGCTCACCACCATCGACAACAAGGTGGCCATCTATTCCTATTACTTCCACTCGCTCCTGCAGCGCGCCCACGACGTCACCCTCACCTGGAACTCGGCCACCGAAGAGGGGCACACGGGCGAGATGAGCCGGTTCATGCTCCAACTGATGGTGGAAAGCAAGCACCGCATTGCCCATCTGGCACTGACCTCGGGACAGATGCCGGTGACGGCTCCGGCACCAGAAGCCGCGAAAGACGACACGGTGATGGAACGACTGTTCCAGATGAGCAGCATGTCGCCGTCGGCCATCAGTCGGTATCTGAGATGCCCCATGAGCTTCTACTACCGCTACATCCTTGGCCTGAAAGAACCCGATGACGAGGATGAGGACGAAGTGGACAACCGGGTCTTCGGCAACATCTTCCACCGCGCGTGCCAATTGTTCTATCTGCGCTTCGCCCGTCCTGACGACGTGAAAGACGTAGAGCGGAACGGCGGGCGCGAGACCATCCTTGTCCGCCCGCTCAACATCACGCGCGAGGGCATCCACGCCGGCAACACGCCGGCCGTCGTCGGAGCCATTGTCGACCAGGCCTTCCGCGAGCAACTGTTCAAAGTGGACGCCAAGGGATGGTGTCCGGAATACAACGGACTGCAACTCATCAACCGGGGAGTGATTGTGGACTACGTCAGACAGCTCCTCGACGCCGACGAACGCATCGCGCCCTTCACCATCCTGGGGCTGGAGGCTCCCGCCTACAGCACCATCGACATCCACACCGAGCGCGGGGCCAAGACCCTGGACATCGGCGGATACATCGACCGCCTCGACATCGTCGGCGGGCGCATCCGCGTCATCGACTACAAAACCGGGCGGCCGCCCAAGCAGAAGGTGTATGCGCTGGACGAGGTCTTCAGCGGAAAGAACATCAGCGAGAAACACACCGACTACTTCCTGCAAGCCATCCTCTATGGCCTCATCGTCGGTCACGACGCGGAACTGAACGCCTCGTCGCTTCCGGTGAGCCCCGCCCTGCTCTTCATCCAGCAATCGCGAAGCAAGGATTACGACCCGACGCTCGTCCTGGGCAACAAGCGCATCGACAACGTCAACGAACTTGAACGAGAGTTCAAGGAAAAGCTTTGCGGGAAAATCGAAGAAATCTTCCAGCGCGACTTGCCTTTCCTTCCAACCGACAACAAGCAGCGCTGCCAGACCTGCCCTTATGCCGCGCTCTGCTCCATCTGACGATTGCCCTCTCCGCCGGATGGCAATCGGCCGCCACACGGGCAATCCGCCAGCCCATGGACTAGGAACGCGGCTGGAAGCGGTTCAAGGCGTCGGCAATGTGCTTCACCTCGTCCGTTGTGAGCGTGGGGTTGCAAGGAATGCTGAGTTCCTCGCGGCTGATGCGCTCGGTGACGGGCAACGACCATGCGTTCCACTCCTGATAGCAATCTTGCTTGTGGGGAGGAATGGGATAGTGGATCATCGTTCCCACGCCCTCCCGCGCCAAGTGCTCCATGAGCGCTTCCCTCTGCTGGCAGAGGATGGGGAAGATGTGGAACACGTTGTCCTGCTGGTGCGCCCACAATCCGGAACCATCCCCACCACGCGAACGCGGCAAGGTGACGAGCGGATTGTCGACATGCGTGAGATAGAAGTCGGCTATCTCGCGCCGTCTGCCGTTCTCGGCATCCAGATAGCGCAGCTTCACATCGAGCACGGCCGCCTGTATTTCATCGAGGCGCGAGTTGCGCCCACGATAGGGAAACACATATTTCCGGCTCGACCCATAATTGCCCAGTGCGCGCACCACCCTGGCAAGTGCCTCGTCGGCGGTGGTCACCGCACCGGCGTCGCCCAAGGCACCGAGATTTTTGCCCGGGTAGAAGCTGTGCGCCGCCGCGTCGCCCAAGCTCCCCGTGCGCGGGGCGCCGGCCAGTCCGTCGTCCGTGTAACGGCAGCCGTGGGCCTGGGCGTTGTCCTCGACAAGCTTCAAGTGGCGGGTGCGGCAAATCGACGCGATGCGCGGCGACATGGCGCACCGCCCATAGAGATGGACAATGAGCACCGCCCGCGTGCGCGGCGTGACATGAGCCTCCACGAGGCGGTCGTCCATGAGCAGCGTGTCAGGGTCGGGCTCCACCAGCACCGGCACAAGTCCGTTCTCGCTGACGGCCAGGATGGAGGCGATGTAGGTGTTGGCGGGAACGATAACCTCGTCGCCATCGTGGAGCACGCCCATCACCTTGTAAGCACGGAAGATGAGCCACAAGGCGTCAAACCCATTGCCGCATCCCACGCAATAGGGTGCGCCGATGAACCGGGCATAGTGCGACTCGAAGCGGCGCGTGGCCTCTCCCTGCAGATACCAGCCGCTGGCCACCACCTCGTCGGCGGCATGCCGGATTTCATCGGCGTGGAGACCGGTCATTTTCTTGAGCGAGAGATAGGGAATCATGGTTGTGCGGATGATGGGGGTGAATATACGGGATGCTGGTGCGCCGCTCCATGAAGGGCGCAGGGCCTGAGCAACACGAAACGACCGTCGGTCCACACCTGGCGATAGGCCGAGCGTGAGCGCAGGAAACGCACCAGGTCGGTGTCCTTTTCAGTCATGCTCTCCCTGTCGAGCAACACGCAGGGCAGGGTGTGAAGCTGCTTCTCGGCCACAGCCACGTAGTGCCTGCTCATGTGGGGCGAGCAGAACACGGTGGAAAACACGGCGTAGGGCTTGCAATCCAGAAGGGAGACGACCGGGATGTTGAACGTGCAAATCAGGTAGTCGCCATGGAGCCGGGAGCCTCGCAGCTGATGGATGAGGTGGTTCAGCATGGCGGCGTTGCTCTTCGTGGTGCTTATGCCCCGGGCCAACGGGCTGTCGATGGCATAGCGGCATTCCAACCGATAGCCTTCCTCCGACATGGGACGCTTGGCCGTGGCCCACAAGAAAGGCACGACGACGGCTCCCGCGACGATGGCGGGAAGCTGCCGGAAAGCGGGAAACGCGGGGCTCCGCCGGAAATTGGCGGCCAGGATGCAGAGCGTGGCGGGCAGAGGCATGAAGACGGTGCACTGGCCGATGAACACCGACCCGCCGTTGGTGCCCATGGGGAGGAACAGCGGGAAGAGGAAGCCCACGGCAAAAGCCGCCACGGGGCCACGCCGCAGGCGGGGCACGGCCACCAAGGCGAGGAAGACCATCCAGCTCAGCCCCACAGTGACGTCGGAAATCACTTCACGCAGATAGATGTTGAGCCACATCAGGAAGAAGAAACCCGCGAGAAGCACCACCCGCACCCCACGCGACGAGGCCCGGCGGCGCAGGGCGGCATAGACGACCACAAGGATGGCCACGATGCATCCCGCCTTGACCTGCTGCTTGTACATGTCGTAGAGCCAGAAGAAGACATTCTTCACATTGTGCGGGTCGTCGCCCCGCGTACCAATC
>CAZVWX010000067.1:0-7193 GCA_964631105.1 uncultured Prevotella sp.
CCCCGCATCCATTTCCTTGAGCTCGACTTCTCGTCGCAGGAGCGGCTCGAAGCGGCCCTCCGCGGCCACAGCTTCGACTACGTCGTCCACGCCGCGGGGGCTACGAAGGCCCTCCATGGCCGCGATTTCTTCCGCACCAACACCGAGGGCACGCGCCACCTCGCCGACGCGCTCCGCGCCCTGGACATGCCCCTGCGCCGCTTTGTCTACATGAGCAGCCTGAGCGTCTTCGGGGCCATCCGCGAGCAACAGCCCTACACCGACATCCTCCCCACCGACACGCCGCGCCCCAACACGGCCTACGGGCGCAGCAAGCTCCAGGCCGAGCGCTATCTCGACAGCCTCGACGGGTTCCCCTGCGTGGTGCTCCGGCCCACGGGGGTGTACGGCCCACGCGAGAAGGACTACTACATGATGGCGCAGAGCATCGCCCACCATGTGGACTTCTCGGTGGGATACAAGCGCCAGGACATCACCTTCGTGTATGTCGCCGACGTGGTGCAGGCCGTCTTCCTGGCCCTCGACCACGGGCGCGTGGGCGGCAAGTACTTCCTCAGCGACGGCCGGGTGTACACCTCGCGCGACTTCAGCGACCTGCTCCGCGACGCGCTGGGGCGGCCGTGGTGGGTGCGCCTCCGCGCCCCGCTGTGGCTCCTGCGGCTCATCACGTGGGGCGGCGAGCTCACGGGGCGGCTCACGGGGCGCATGTCGGTGCTCAACAACGACAAGTACAACATCCTGAGCCAGCGCAACTGGCGGTGCGACATCAGCCAGGCCCGCGCGGAGCTGGGCTACGAGCCCCGCGTGCCGCTGGCCGAGGGCGTGAGCCGCGCCGTGGCCTGGTATAAGGAGAACGGCTGGCTATGACGCGCGACTACTTCCGCCTAGAAAGCCATCCGCGCCGGGGGCTGCTGCCCCTGGAGTGGGTGATGCTGGGCTACATGGCCCTGACGCTCGTGGTGTGCCTGTTCTGCTACACCAAGGTGGCCAACCCCGACGCCATGCTCTGGGGGCGCCTGCGCGTCCTTGCCGTCACGCTGGCCATGTGGGGCGTCTACCGCGCCCTGCCCTGCCGGATGATGCTGCTGGCCCGCGTGCTGGTGCAGATGCTCCTGCTGGCGTGGTGGTACCCCGACACCTACGAAATCAACCGGATGTTCCCCAACATGGACCACGTCGTGGCTCAATGGGAGCAGAGCCTCTTCGGATGCCAGCCGGCCCTGTACTTCGCCAGCCGCTTCCCGTCGCCAGTGGTGAGCGAGCTCATGGACATGGGCTACTTCTGCTATTATCCCATGATAGCCGTGGTGGCGTTCTATTACTTCTTCGCCCGCTACGGCGAGTTCCTCCGCGCCTCGCTCATCATCCTCACCTCGTTCTTCGTCTATTACGTGGTGTTCATCTTCTTCCCCGTCGTGGGCCCCACCTATTATTATAATGCCGTGGGCGTGGGCGAGATTGCCAAGGGCGTCTTCCCCATCCTGGGCGACTACTTCAACACGCACACCTCCTGCCTGCCCTCGCCGGGCTATGCCGACGGGCTCTTCTACCAGCTCGTGGAGGATGCCAAGCAGGCCGGCGAGCGGCCCACGGCGGCCTTCCCGAGCTCGCATGTGGGCGTGAGCACCATCTGCATGCTGCTGGCCCTGCGCACCAGGCGCCGCGCGCTTTGGGCACCCATGCTCTTCGTCTACGCCTTCCTGTGCATGGCCACGGTCTACATCCAGGCCCACTATCTTGTCGACGCCCTCGCCGGATTCGTCTCGGCGCTGGCCATCTACGCCGTGCTCTACCCCATAACGCGCAAACATGAATAAGAAACTCTATATTGAAACCTACGGCTGCCAGATGAACGTGGCCGACAGCGAGGTGGTGGCCTCGGTGATGAAGATGGCCGGCTACGACCTGTGCGAGCGCGAGGACGAGGCCGACGCCGTCTTCCTCAACACGTGCAGCGTTCGCGAGAATGCCGAGAACAAAATCTACCACCGCCTCGACCAGCTCCACGCGCTGCAGACCCGCCACGCCCACGAGCCGCACCAGCACCACAACGCCGGAGCCCCCCGGCCCATCCTCGGCGTGCTGGGGTGCATGGCCGAGCGCGTCAAGGGCGACCTCGTGGCCCACCACCACGCCAACCTCGTGTGCGGCCCCGACGCCTACCTCTCGCTGCCCGAGATGGTGGCGGCCGCCGAACTGGGCCAGCCGGCCATCGACGTGAAGCTGTCCACCACCGAGACCTACCGCGACATCGTGCCGCAGCGCATCGGCGGCAACCGCGTGAGCGGCTTCGTAAGCATCATGCGGGGATGCAACAACTTCTGCCACTACTGCATCGTGCCCTACACCCGCGGGCGCGAACGCAGCCGCGACGTGGAGAGCATCCTGGCCGAGGTGGCCGACTTGCGGCGGCGCGGGTTCAAGGAGGTGACCCTCCTGGGGCAGAACGTGAACAGCTACGGACTGCTGCCCAACGGACGACGGCCCGACCACGGCGTCATCGTGGAGGAGGCCGGCGGACGCGAGCTGCACGTCTGCTCGTTCGCCGAGCTGCTCACACGCGTGGCACGCTCGGTGCCCGACATGCGGGTGCGGTTCACCACCTCGAACCCCGAGGACATGGGCGACGACATCCTTGAGGCCATCGCCTCGGAGCCCAACCTGTGCAACCACATCCACTTCCCCGCCCAGAGCGGGAGCGACAAGACGCTGCGCCTGATGAACCGGAAGTACACGCGCGCCCAATACCTGGAGCGGGTGGAGGCCATCAGGCGCATCATCCCGGGCTGCGGCCTCTCCACCGACATCTTCGTGGGCTACCACGACGAGTCCGACGACGACTTCCGGCAGACGCTCTCACTGGTCAGGGAGTGCCGCTTCGACTCGGCGTTCATGTTCAAGTATTCCGAGCGCCCGGGCACCTACGCCGCCAAGCACCTGCCCGACAACGTGCCCGAGGAGGTGAAGGTGGCACGGCTGAACGAGCTCATCCACCTGCAGACCGAAATCTCGGCCGAGCAGAACCGGCTCGACGTGGGCAAGGTGTTCACCATCCTCACCGAACGCTTCAGCAAGCGCAGCCACGCGCAGCTCATGGGACGCACCGAGCAGAACAAGGCCGTGGTGGTCGACAAGGGCAGCCACCACATCGGCGAGTTCCTGCGCGTGCGCATCACGGGCTCGTCGTCGGCCACGCTCATGGGCGAGGTGATTTGAGGGGCGGCGGGGCCACGCAAGCGTCTTGCCGACAAATCGCGCTACGCTCTCGCCGTCCTATAGGATGGCGGGAGATGGCAATTCTTAATAAAAATCCTTTTTACACAATATTTTTGCCCAAATTAAAGCTTTAAAATAAATAAAAATATTAACTTTGCAAAAGCAAGTGAAGGAAGAGAAAACCAAATGAATATTATATCTCTGTTCAGTGGAGCCGGTGGTTTAGACTTGGGCTTTGTACAAGCAGGTCACCATATCGTATGGGCAAACGACATCGACCATGATGCAGCAAGCACCTACCGACACAATATTGGAAATAATATTGTTGAGGCAGACATTAGGGGGATAGATGTCAGCCAACTGCCAGTATGTGACGTAGTCATAGGGGGATTTCCATGTCAAGGCTTCTCTATGGCGAATCTCCGGCGTTCGATAGATGATGAACGTAATGAGCTTTATCGGTTCTTTTGCAAGGTGGTAGATGCAAAGAGGCCAAAGTTCTTCTTTGCGGAGAATGTCAAGGGTATTTTGAGCCTTGGGCAAGGGAGTATCATCCAAATGATAGCTAATGACTTCGAACAATTGGGATATAAAGTAACCATCAACAAGGTAAACATGGCCGACTATGGTGTGCCACAGACCAGGCAGCGTGTAATCATTGTTGGCGAAAGACGGGATATACTGCCTTTTTCCCATTTTGAGTTTCCCAAGCCAAACTACAGCAAAGATGGCCTGAATGGTAGACGATGGGTTAGCATTAGGGAGGCCATCGAGCATTTCCCAGACCCCGATGTACCTAATGATATACCCAATCACGTTTATTCATCCTACAAGGTAGTTTATCGGAACTTTACCGCTCATCGCCATACAGATCCAGACAAACCGTCGCCCACGATACTAGCCCGAGGAAACGGCAAAGGCGGCGTATGTGCCATACCACATTACAACGGTATGCGTCGGTTGTCTGTCAGAGAGAGTGCCGCCGTGCAGACATTCCCCGACGACTATGTGTTTGTCGGAAGCATGTCATCTTGTTATTGTCAAATAGGCAATGCCGTGCCGCCACGCTTCAGCAAATTGCTGGGGGAGGCTCTTGGCAAGTCGGAAAAGGAACTGACTGATGGATGTGGTATCGCTGTTTAGTGGGGCAGGCGGGCTTGACTTAGGCTTCAAAATGGCGGGGCACAATCTTGTCTGGGCAAACGATGTGTATGAAGATGCTGTAAGAACTTATAAACTCAACCTCGGAAACCACATTGTTTGCCGAGATATTCATGAGATTCCTTCAACGGAGATTCCCAGATGTGATATAGTGATAGGTGGTTTCCCCTGCCAAGGATTCTCTGTAGCCAATACAGGCCGGCATGAAGATGATGAGCGCAACAAGCTTTATTTGGAGATGATAAGAGTAATCCGTGACAAGCAGCCAAAATTCTTTCTGGCAGAAAACGTAAAAGGGATTCTCAGTCTCGGAAAAGGACAGGTATTTCAGAATATTCTTTCTGATTTTAGAAGCTTGGGCTACAGCGTACAATACAAGTTGCTCAATGCTGCCGACTACGGCGTGCCACAGAAACGGCAAAGGGTCATAATAGTTGGCGTGAGAAAAGACATTGAGGTTACTTACCTATATCCTTCCCCTTCTTACTCCAAAGACCCCACTTTCTACACCAAGCGATGGGTAAGCGTGGGAGAGGCAATGGCAGGAATCCCCGACCCCGACAAGCCTAATAACCTGCCAAACCATGTGTACTCTAAATACAAACTCGCCTTCAACGGGTATTTAGGTCACCGCCCATTAGACCCAAACCAGCCGGCACCCACCGTTACTGCCCGTGGAGACAACCGTGGCGGAGTGGTCATTTTGCCACATCCTAACGGCCTTCGCAGAATGACATGTCGTGAGCTTGCAACAGTTCAGAGTTTCCCTTTGGACTACAAGTTTGTGGGTAACTCTTCGTCTGTTTACAGACAGATAGGCAATGCCGTTCCCCCATTGCTTGCAAAGGCTGTAGCCTTACAATTCAATCAACTCTTAAAATAAACAAGCTATGGTAGATGCCAACTTCATTCCTCAGAAACCTTTCCCCGAATTCAAGTGGCAATGGGCTACATTGACACCAACAGAAAGCATTAATGACCCAGTAGTACTTCTTGGAGTCCTGTCACGAATGAGCAAACTGGAGGGAAAATGCAGTTATAGCTCTGAGGAGTTTAACGAAGAGCTGCAAGGCTTGCAAGATGACATTAAGGACAGCGTAGGGGTGCATTTGGCAAGCCGCGGGGGTAAGCGTAACCTTATACGCAATTCTGGACAATATTGGAAGGCGTTGAACTTGATTCCACGTGACACCCACGGCATGATAAGGCTTACTGACTATGGGCGCAAAATTGCCAACCATGAAATCTCCCAAACAGAGTTCGCCGCTCTGACTGTTATGACGCTTAAACTTCCAAATACTAATATACAGAGTAAGTCCGTGTGTGAAAAATGGAAAGAAGCAGGACTAAACATCTACCCTTTGAAACTCATCCTGGCTGTTTGCCGTAAAACCAAATGGATTACCAATGAGGAATTGTGCAGAGTCGTAATTCCTTTGTCGGGAATTAAGGGCATATCCATAGAAGATTGCGCAGACTATCTGTTGTTGTTCAGGGAAGGCAAGCTTGACATTACGCAGTGGCCAGATTGTCAGACAGAAGCTAACGACAAGAGGATGGCAAGAGAATTCCTGCTTTTTTTAAACAATTACGGATACCTTGTCGCTAAGGATGGCAAGAACAACTATACCAGCCGTTTCGAGTACAATCATTTGCTGGACAATGAAATGGTCGCTATCATCAGCGGTATACAAGTGTCATCAAACCTTAATGACATGCTCAAATTGATAAATCAAAGCGACATCATCTCAGACATTGACCGCAAGCGCATCACTGCAATAAGGTCGAGACCGCATCAGGCACGGTTCAGGAAAGAGGTTCTCGGCGCATGCCAGCGATGTGTCATAACAAACGTTACGATGCCAGAAGTTTTAGAGGCTGCCCACATCAAGCCATTTAAGTACCATGGAGAAAATACAACTGCCAATGGCTTTGCCATGAGGCTGGACATTCACACGCTTTTCGACACGGGTCATCTGCGCATAGATGTGGACGGCAATGTTATTTTATCTCATCGTGCCAGACTTGACTATGGTGCGACCATACCTCCAAGAATTGTCATACCAGACTTTATCAACAAGGACTTCATCCAGTGGCGTTGGGACAATTACAATGGCATTTAGCCTTGTTATACTGTTTGCGATGCTTTTTTTGTGCAGGATGTGAGCAACGAAAAAGACTTGCGTTTTTGAGGCCTCTCAAAAATCCGTCTTGAGCAAGATGTTCCTCCGGCAGAGGCGAAAACGAGGCGGCGGACAGAAAAACCTCTGTTTTTCTTTGAGTTTCCACCCTTTTGCCGTATCTTTGCACCCTATGAAGGAATTCCTGCAAGTGCTGAGGCGGTTTGTGCCGCCCTACAAGAAGTATCTGGCCCTGTCGATTGTGTTCAACATCATCTCGGCGGTGCTGAACATCTTCTCCTTTGCCGCCCTCATCCCCATCCTGCAAATCCTCTTCCAGGTGGACGGCGGCCTGCGGGCCAACGAGCTCATGGCCTGGGACTGGAACAACATCAAGGAGGTGATGCAGAACAACATGGCCTTCTACGTGCAGTCGTGGGTGATTGAGTTCGGCGCCACCACCACACTGCTCCTCATCGGCCTGTTCCTGGCCTTCATGACGTTCCTGAAGACCTCGTTCTACTTCCTCTCCTCGGCCTCCATCATCCCCATCCGCACGGGCGTGGTGCGCGACATCCGCAACCAGCTCTACCGCAAGATTACCTCGCTCCACCTCGGCTTCTTCAGCGAGGAGCGCAAGGGCGACATCATCGCCCGCATGAGCGGCGACGTGCAGGAGATAGAGAACTCCATCAT
>CAZVWX010000068.1:0-7186 GCA_964631105.1 uncultured Prevotella sp.
TGCCGGCCTTCTTCAGCAGCTCGGCGGCCTTGCGGGCGATGAGCGTGGCTCCGGTGGTGTTCAGGTGGGTGGAGCCGTCGCCGTCGCTCAGGAGCTCATGGCAGCGGGTGTCGCCATAGCTCAGGTAGAGCTCGCGCGTGGCCTCGGTCAGGTCGATGAAGGGCACGTCCATCTCCTCGGCCACCTGCTTCATGTTGTAGACGTAGTCCATCGTGTGGTCGTCCTGGGCCACGCTCTGCCCCTCCTTCAGTCCGTCGGCGGTGAGCAGGCTGAAGCTGTCGCCCAGGTCGTGGCGCCCGTTGCGGCGGATGTCGTTGCCCGAGAAGTACATGCGGCAGATGGGCGCGACGAGCACGGGCGTGCATCCCGCGGCGCGGCTCTCCTCGACATACTTGCGCAGGTACATCTTGTAGGTGTCGGAGGGCGTCGTGCCGCGATAGTCGGTGGCGGCGGCCTTGGTCTCGTCGCCGATGCTCTTGTAGTAGGCTATGAGCGAGTCGCCGTCGGTGCCGCCCGTCTTCTCGTCGTTGTGGGCGAACTGGATGAGCACGTAGTCGCCCTCCTGCAGCTGCGTCTTCACGCTGGGCCACATGCCCGCCTCGCGGTAGAAGCTCTTGCTGCTGGAGCCGGCCTTGGCCCGGTTGTTCACCGTGACGCCCTCGCCGAAGAACTGCTGGAGGAACTGTGCCCAGCCGCGCGTGACGCGGTCTTCGGCGTAATTGGCCATCGTGCTGTCGCCGATGGTGTGCACCTTGACGGCTCCGATGCCCATCACGCCCACGAAAAGCATGGCTATGGCCATGATGGAAGATAAAACTTTTCTCATTCTGTTTTCGTTATTAGGTTTTCTTGTTTCCGCTGCAAAGTTACCGATTGTGCGGGAAGGGAAAGTCGTTTTTTGAATCAAATGGGGGTGAAAAAAGTTGCATATGGCCGGGAAAGGCCGCCGCCCGCCAGGAAAAACGCCGTGCGGGGCGGGGAATGAAGGAAACCGTCAGCACGGGGGCGGGATGGAGCCGTGCGGGCCGGCGCGGGGATTGGACAAAAGCAATTGACCAAGAAACGCGGGGACTGGACAAAAGCAATAAATCAAAAAAAAAGGAGCAAGCCGGGCGGGCTTACTCCTTTGCGCGGTACTCGCTCGGCGTGCAGCCGAAGGAGGCCTTGAAGCACTTGCTGAAGTATTTCGGGTCGGAGAATCCGCAGGCGTAGGCCACCTCCGACACGTTCTTCGTCGTGGAGAGCAGCAGCGAGCAAGAGTGCTTCAGCCGCACCTCCTTGATGAAGTCGGAGGGCGTGATGCCCACAATCTGCTTCATCTTCCGGTTCAGTCCCGACCGCGAGACGGCCAGGGCCGCCGCCAGCGTGTTGATGTTCAGCTCGGTGTCGTCGATGTGGGTGCGCACGTAGTCCATCACTTTCTGCATGAACAAGTCTGACTCCGACTCCCTCTCCTGCGTCGCGTCCATCTTGTCGGCCACGGCCGAGGTGTAGGTCTGGGCGGCGGGCGGCGTGGCGTCGGCGGCGTTGACCAGCTGCAGATATTTCTTCAAGGCTTCCTGCCGCTGCCGCGTGATGCGCTGTATATATAAATAGGTGTAGACCAAGAGCGCGACGGCTAGGGCAATGAGGAGCATGAGCATGACGGTGAAGGCGCGTGTCTCGGTGAACCGCGGCTGCACCTGGATGAGCAGCGTGCGCGTGTTGTCGACCCACCGCCCGTCGGCGTTGGTGCTTCTGATTTGCAGGCTGTACCGGCCGGGCTTCAGCTTCGGGAGCGAGATGCTGTGGGCGTTGCCGATGCTCTTCCAAGGGTCGTTGCCGTCCAGCCGGTAGGCATATCTCACCTGCTCGGGAGCCGTGTAGTCCAAGGCGGCAAAGCTGATGGTGAGGCTCCTCTCGTCGGGCTTCAGGGTGACTGACTTCAGCGTGTTCACCGCCGTCAGCTCGGGATGGCTTTCCACGGTGATGCCCGTCAGGGCGATGGGCGGCACGAAGCGGCTCTTGCCAAAGTCGCGCTCGGTGAGGGCGAAGGCCCCGTCCTGCAGGCCGAAGAGCCACCGCCCGTCGGGCAGGCGTGTGGGGAAGGCGTCGGAGAACTGGCACTTGCGCCCCAGGAAGTAGTGCCCGTAGCTCTCGGCGCGCCCCGTGGCGGGGTTGAGGATGAAGAACTGATTGCTGCTGGTGATGAGGATGCGCCCGTTGAAGTCGGCCATGGCGAGGGCCACGTCGCTGGGCAGACCGTTGGACGTGTCGAAATGGCGGAAGGAAAGCTGTGGCGCGAGCATGTCGGGAGAGTCCAGCTCGTCGACGCCCCCGCTCTCCGTGGCTATCCAGATGTGGCCGTCAGGCTGCCTGAGGATGTGCATCACCGCACTGCAGCTCAGGCTCGTGGCCCGTCCGGCCTCCTTGCGGTGTACCCGGGCGCGCATGGCCGACGGCGACTGGGCCATGCGGGCCACGATGAGGCCGTCGGTGGCGGCAGCGAACAGGACGCCATCGGGGGTGATGAGCACGTTGCGAATCTTCATGCCCTCGGTGCCCGGAAGGGTGACGGCGCGTCCTTGCAGCAGGCAGACGACGCCCCTGCCGAAGGTGCCGACCCACGTGCGGCCCCAGGCGTCGAAGGCCACGTCGTAGGCCGGCGTGTCGCCGATGGCTGCCGGGTGGGCAACCGCGAAGCCCCCGCCGCGGGGCGTGAGGCGGAACACGCCGCCGGGCTTGCACGCCAGCCAGACGGCCCCCTGCCGGTCCTGGCGGATGCCATAGACGGCATGGCCGAAGGATGCGGGCGAGGCCGAGAGCCCGCCGTCGGGGCGCAGGTAGCCCAGGAGGCGGTTGGCGCGGTCGTAGAGGCGGACGCTCTGGTCGCCCTTGCCCGACATCCAGTAGCGTTGCCGGCTGTCGACGAGGAAGCTGCGCATCTGTATGCCCTTGGTGCCGGGCCACAGGCCGACGGGCCGCCGCATGGGGCTCCGCCTGACGATGCCGCTGTCGGTCACGGTCCACACGTTGCCCTGCCGGTCGGTGAAGACGTGCTCGTTGGAGCCCTTGTGGACGAAGTGGCCGCGCCCCTGCGTGTTCCGGGCCTCGTTGATGCGCAGGTTCAGCGCGTCGGAGACCCTGGAGAAAGCCCCGGTGGACTGGTTGAAGAGGTACCAGCGGTCGTCGACCATGCAATAGATGTTGTTGCCGGGGGCCCGCCGCAGGTCGCGGATGCGGTCGTTGGGCATGTCGCAGCCGTCGCCGGCGCGCGTCTTGAAGGTGGTGAAGCGGTAGCCGTCGAAGCGGTTGAGGCCGTTCCAGGTGGAGAACCACATCATGCCGCCCTCGTCTTGCAGCACCTGCGAGACAATCCATTGCGACAGTCCGTCGTCCTCGTCGTAGGTGGTTTCGCTGAAGGGGGCGCCACCGGCTGCCGCCGTGGCGTGGGTCACCCTCCCCCGGGCCCCGGGCCCGTGGGAAAGGGTGACGATGAGGATGAGCAGCAGGCCCAGCTTATTGTTCCGCCTCGTGTGCATCGTCGCTTGTCCGGTCGTCGACATTGTCGCCCTCGGTTGGAGCCAGCGTGTTCTTGAAGTCGGTGATGCCGTTCTTCACCAGGATGTCATACCACTGGAGCAGCTTCTTGATGTCGCTGTCGTGCACCCGGTCCTGATCCCAGTTGGGCAGCACTTCGGTGAAGTAGGCGCGCAGCTCCGCGGCCTTGGCCTTCTTGTAGCTGATGGAGGCGGGCTTCAGCCCCTCCTTCTTGCCCACGCTCTCCAGCACCTGCCACAGGGGGATGTCGTCGTCGTCGGTGTACATGGCGATGTCGGCCAGGCTGGTCACGCGGTCGGTGGCGAACGCCGGCAGCCGGCGGTGGCTGTCGTCGATGCTCTCGACGATGAGGTTCATTTTCCCGCGGCTCACGAGTTTATACAATCCCGGCTTGCCGGCTATCGAAAGAATCGTTTCCATTTTTGTTGTTGTTTTGTTTGAGTTGATATTTCAGTCTGCTTGATTTCTTCATTGGCCGTCCCGGCTCAGCAGGAGCGGGTGCCGCCCCTTGCCGCGAGGCGGCCCAGCAGCGTGTCCACTTGTGCCGCCAGGTCGGCCTTGCCGTCGTTCACGATGACGAAGCCGGCCTTTCGCATCACCTCCTCCTGGGGCATCTGCGCGTCCATCCATTGCTGCGCCTTGTCGGCTCCGATGTGGTCACGCTCCATGACGCGCGTCCTTCTGACGCCGTCGGGGCAGGCCACGGCAACCACCAGGTCGAAGTGGATTCTCTTGTCGAAGCCGCTCTCAAAGAGGATGGCGCTCTCCAGCCAGTCCAGCCCGCTTTGCGCGAAGTCGCGTGCCACGGCCGGATGCACGATTTCGTTCACGGCCTGCTTGTGGGCCTCGCTTTGCAGGAGAAACCTTGCCAGCACAGGCTTCTGAAGCGTGCGCCCCTCGTAGACATGGTTGCCGACGAGCTGGCGGAGGCGGCCTATCACCTCGTCGTCGGAGCGCATCAGCCGCTTGGCGCCCTCGTCGCAGTCGTAAATCCTGACGCCCCGTGCTTCGAGCAGCCGGCAGACGAACGACTTCCCGCTGCCGATGCCCCCTGTAATCGCTATCTTCATTGCTGCTCGATGAGATAGTCCACTTGTGTGTCGACGATCTGCGCCCTGCTCACCGAGTGGGGCATTCCCCTCAGGGCGAGCGTGCATTTGTCGGAGGGGTGCGCCGCAATGTCCTTGTAGTCGGCCACGACCCTGAACTGCTCGGGCTTGATGGTTCTGAAGAGGCTGGCGCCCACGGTGAACTTCACCCTCGCCTTGGAGGGGAAGGTGCGCAGCACCTGTCCCTCGGGCATGTTCACGGCCACCACGGGCACCTCCATCGTCTCCTCAATCATGACGTCGGGGAAGATGCCCATCCTCACGCTCGCGGGCATCACCTTCACCCCCGTCATCTTCTGCAAGGCCACCTGGCGGTAGACGGTGTCCTCGATGTTGGAGAGCCTCACCCGGGTCGTGCTGATCCACTTGATGCTGTCGAGCATGTGCTTGCTGGCATAGATGGTGACGTGGTCGGGCCAGAAGGCGGTGTGAGCCACGTAGTAGCTCTTCGCCGCCGTGATGTGGCCGTTCAGCCGCACGGGCACTTGCTTGGACAATCCGTAGTTGAAGTAGAATCCAAACTTGTCGGGCTTGATTTGCGTGATGCGCGACGAGCTGTAGAGCTGGCTGTAGACCTGCTTCTGGATGTCGGCCACGGGAATGGAGCCCTTGCCCTTGTCGGCCGCGGCGTAGGAGGAGAAGAGGAAGGATATGGGGTGCGGGATGTGCCACCACTTATAGGCCACGAGCGAATAGCCCTTGTCCTTGATGGTGACCAGGGCCGTGTCGTTCAGCTCGCCGGTGATGATGACGTTGCGCGGCACCGACTTCAGGCGCACGCAGACGGGAAACTCCTCCTCATAGGTCTCGTTGAGCGTGAGCAGGAGCCAGAACACGCCGCTGAGCGCGAGGAAGAATAAAAAAATCAGAAACTCTCTGTTCAGGGCACCGAACAGAAAGTTCCTGACCATGGAGAGGGTGTGCCTAAGCCTGTGGAGATGATTGCGCGGCATCTGCGAAGACGTAGTTCTTGTCCACCTCGATGGTTACGTTGCGTGCGATTTCCACTTCCACCTTGTTGGTTTGCAGGTCGACACGCTTCACGGTGCCGTAGATGCCTCCGCCGGTGACGACCTTGGCGCCCTCCTGGAGCGAGTTCTGGAACTGGCGGATCTTCTTCTGCTTCTTCTGCTGGGGGCGCACCATGAAGAGCCACATGATGACGAAGATGGCCACTATCATCAGCAGCGGGCCCCATCCGGCTCCGCCTTGGGCCGCCTGTGCGGCCAATACAGTTGTTGTCATAAGTTGTTCTGTGTTATGGTTGGATATTTGTTTTCTTGTTGTTTCGTGTCAGCACCGCCGCCGGGGCCGTGCTTTCCCGTGCCGCGGGCCGCGGGGGTTGTTGGTTGGGGCGGGGGCGGCTGTTCAGTCGTTGCCGGCGGGGGTGCCCTCCAACCCGTCAGCCTGCCCGGGCTGCGTGTCGGGGCCGTCGCCGTCTGCCGCTTCGGGCCCGGCGGCCTGCGGCGCGGCTCCGTATCTGCCCCCATGCGCATGTGGCGTGGTTCTGTGGTGAGGCGGGTCGATGTGCTTCAGCAGCTTTCCCCGCGCGACGAGATGCCGCGCGATGGCGTCGAGCATGCCGTTGATGTAGCCTCCGCTGCGCGGGGTGCTGTAGAGCTTGGCCAGTTCCACATACTCGTTGATGGTCACGCTGATGGGTATGTTGGGGATGGTCATCATCTCGGCAATGGCAATCTGCATGATGACGATGTCCATGTAGGCCAGGCGCGAGAAGTCCCAGTTGCGGCTTGCCTCGCTCATGTAGTGCTGGTACTCGTCGGCGTTGAGGATGGCCGCCCTGAAGAGCTTGCGCGCGAACTCGCGGTCCTCGATGTCGTCGTACTCGGGCAGCAGCTCCTGGTTGGCCTTGTTGGCGGGGTCGAAGCGCTTGATGGTTTTCAGCACGAAGGTGTCCACGATGTCCTTGTCGTCGTTCCAGTACAGGCTCTTGTCTTCGAGCAGGGCCGAGAGCTCGTCGTTGTTCTGGATGAGCATCCGGTAGATTTTCCGCCACAGCTCGCGGTCGGCGTCGTAGCTGTCGTCGGCCGAGGCCATGTATTCCTGGTAGGTCTCGCTTTGCTGGATTTGGCTGTACAGCTTTCTGACGAACTCCACGTCGTCCTTCCACGTCATCTTCTTGGTCTCGACGAAATCATTGAGCATCTTGTTCTCCTCCAGCTGCAGGGCGAACCGGTTGTTCACAAACTTGGTGGAAGGCATCTCCGTGCCCTCCCTCTTGGCGCGGGTCTCCAGCACGTCGGTCTGGCGGCGGGCTTCCTGGGTGACGGCCACGATGAGCTGGAGCATATAGTTGTACAGGTCGTATGCTTTGGAGAGGCTGAAGAGCAATTCTTTCTCAGCGGTGTCGATGTTCTTGTTGCCGTTTTGATAGTATGCGTAGGTTAACTGGACTATCTTAATCCGTATGAGCTCCCTATTTATCATTATTCTAATAATATGTTTATTGAAGCGATATTGATGATGCAAAAATACGCATTTCATTCTGAATATGCAAGAAAAAGAATCTCTTTTTG
>CAZVWX010000069.1:0-7055 GCA_964631105.1 uncultured Prevotella sp.
ATAGGGCGTCTCATACTGGCGGATGCTGCGCTTCTGAGCGTAGAAGCCCGGGAAGCGGAACATCTTCTCCTGGAACACGCTGTACTCGCGGTCGCTGAGCTGGGTCATGAAGAGCTGCTGGGTGTAGCGCGAGTAGCCCGGCTCCTGCTTGATTTGCTCCATGCGGCGGTCGAACCACTCGCGGTCGATGCCGAGCGTGCTGCAGAAGTCGAGCGTGTCCAGGTGCCCCTTCTCCTCGTTCATCACCACCATGATGTCGTAGGACGGCTGGTTGTAGACCAGCAGGCGGCCGTGGCGGTCGCTGATGGTTCCGCGCGAGGGGAACTCCACCTTCTTCAGGAACGCGTTGGAGTCGGCGTTCTTCTTGTAGTCGTCGCTCAGCAGCTGGAGGGTGAAGAGCCTCACGCAATAGGCCACCACGATGGTGATGGCGATGCCGGCGATGACGTACTGGCGGTTGGCGAGCGAATAGTCTTTCATCAGCGCCTCCTGAAGTGCTCGATTACGAGGATGAGCACCATTGTGAGGGCCCAGCTGCCGAAGACGTCGGCCAGCCAGAGCTCCCAGTTGAAGAAATTGAACGTGTCGAGCGAGAAGAAGGCCACCATATATATAAAGGTGAGGATGAGCACGTAGGGCACGAACTTGCCCGGGCCGAGCGTCCGCATCGACGGCACGAGACCCTCGTCGGCGTCGCGCGGCAGGAAGAGCCTCAGCAGCGGCGGCTGCACCAGCCCCACCAGCGTCATCGACGCCGCGGCCACGCCGGGCGTGTTGGAGAACACGTCGACGAGCAGCCCCATGGCAAAGCACCACAGCAGCACGCCCCAGCGCGGATAGTCGGGGCTGAAGTGCAGGGCGATGTAGACATAGAGCAGGGGCGTGGCCACGCCGAACAAGTGGACGTGGTTGAGGATGAGCGCCTGCACGACGAGGAGCGCCACGAAGACCCCGATGCGGTGTAAGAAGTCGATGTTCATCGTTTGAAGTTGGATTCCTCCTGAGGTTTTATCGAGTCCTGGGCGGCCTGGAGCACCTCCAGGCGCTCGGTCATGCGGCTGTCGTCGATGACGCACACGTCGCGCAGGTTGCCGAAGTCAGTGGTGAGCCTCACCATGAGCCGGTAGGAGAGCCCGTCGGGCGAGTTGTAGACGTGCAGGATTTCGCCCACGGCCACCCCCGGCGGGAACACCGAGGAGAATCCGCTGGTGACGACCTTGTCGTGCAGGTAGAACTTGGCGTGCCGGGGCACGTCGTCGACGAAGGCGATGTCGGGCCGCCCGCCCGTCCAGTGCAGGTAGCCGAAGTAGCCGCGCCTCTCGATGGCGCAGCTGATGTTCGACTGCGAGCTGAGCACGGGAATCACCACCGAGTAGTGGGTGGAGACGAGGTAGACGATGCCCACCACGCCGTTGCCGCACACCACGCCCATGTCGCGCCTCACGCCGTCGGCCGACCCGCGGTCGATGGTGATGAAGTTGTCGCGCCGGTCGACGGTGTTGCTCACCACCTTGGCCGGCACGAGGCGGAACGTGCGGAGCATGTCGTACTTGTTCTCGCGCAGCAGGGTGGTGTCGCCCGTGACGTGCTGCAGGCTGTCGGCGAGCAGGTGCACCTGGTGCTCCAGCCACACGTTGCGCTGGGTGAGCTCCTGGTTCACCTTGCTCAGCGAGAAGAAGCTCTCCACGGCCGAGTCCCACTCGTAGAGTTTCCCCGCCACATAGTTGGCCGAGGAGAACCACACGCTGCCCTGGTAGCCGTTGTACTGGAAGAGCAGCACGAGGCTCACGGCCTCAAGCAGGGCGAAAAGGAACCAGTAGTTGTATTTGGCCAGAAATGCGAGGAGATTTCTCATGCCGCCGTTCCCCTTACCTCATCAAGAACGAGAAGCGGTCTACGTTTTTGAGCGCCACGCCGGCCCCCTTGGCCACGCTGTGCAGCGGGTCGTCGGCAATGTGGAAGGGAATGTTGATTTTGTCCTCCAGGCGCTTGTCGAGCCCGCGCAGCAGGGCCCCGCCGCCGGTGAGGTAGATGCCGTTCTTCACGATGTCGGCGTAGAGCTCGGGCGGCGTGTTCTCCAGGGCGCTGAGCACGGCGTTCTCTATCTTGGCCACCGTCTTGTCGAGGCAGTGGGCAATCTCCTGGTAGCACACCGGCACCTCCATGGGCAGGGCGGTGATGCGGTTGGGGCCGTGCACCACGTAGTCCTCGGGGGCCTCGTCGCCCAGGTCGGTCAGCGCCGAGCCCACGTGGATCTTGATGCGCTCGGCCATGCGCTCCGACACCTTCACGTTGTGCTGCCGGCTCATGTATTCCTGGATGTCGGCCGTGAGGTCGTCGCCGGCGATGCGGATGGAGTTGTTGCTCACGATGCCGCCGAGCGAGATGACGGCAATCTCGGTCGAGCCGCCGCCGATGTCGACAATCATGTTGCCCTCGGGGGCCTCCACGTCGATGCCGATGCCGATGGCGGCCGCCATCGGCTCGAAGATGAGGTACACGTCGCGGCCGTTGGCGTGCTCGGCGCTGTCTCTCACGGCGCGGAGCTCCACCTCCGTCGACCCCGACGGCACGCCGATGACCATGCGCAGCGTGGGCGAGAAGAGGCGGCTGCCGGTGTGCACCATCTTGATCAGCCCGCGCATCATCTGCTCGCAGGCCGTGAAGTCGGCAATCACGCCGTCGCGCAGGGGCCTGATGGTGCGGATGTTGTCGTGCGTCTTCTCGTACATCATCTTGGCCTCGTGGCCCACGGCAATCATCTTGTCGGTGCGCCGGTCGAGGGCCACCACGGAAGGCTCGTCCACCACAATCTTGTCATCGCTGATGATGATGGTGTTGGCGGTGCCCAAGTCCATTGCAATCTCCTGAATGAATGAAAAAAATCCCATTGACTCAAAATTATTTTTTCGAATGTAAGTCTGTTCTGCCTTTTGTCGTTTGCCGCCGCACTCACTTGGCGGCTCCCTCGAACCAGTCGTGTATGGCCGTGTCGTAGTGGCTGCTCACGCCGAAGGCGCGCGTGGCGAGCAGGCGGCGGTCCTCCAGGTCGGTGGCGCCGTCCTTGCGGTTGAGCACGTCGAGCAGCAGCGCGTATTCGGCCTTGCTCGGCACGATGGCCACGTCGCGGAAGTTCTTGGCCCCGGCGCGGATGAGCGAGATGCCGCCGATGTCGATTTTCTCGATGATGTCGGCCTCGGGGGCCCCGCCGGCCACGGTCTGCTCGAAGGGGTAGAGGTCGACCACCACGAGGTCGATGGCGGGGATGTCGTATTGGCGCATCTGCTCCTGGTCGCCCGCGTTGTCGCGGCGGGCCAGAATGCCGCCGAAGATTTTCGGGTGGAGCGTCTTCACGCGCCCCCCGAGGATGGAGGGATAGGTGGTGATGTCCTCCACCTTCTCGCACGCATATCCCAGCGACTCGATGAATTTCTGCGTTCCGCCCGTGCTGAGCAGCCTCACGCCCTCGTCGTTGAGTTTCTTGAGCAGGTCTTCGAGTCCGTCCTTGTGGAACACCGAGATCAGCGCCGTCTTGATTTTCTTTCTTTCAGCCATGTTTGTTGTCTTCTTGAATCTTTTAGGTTGCAAAGGTACGAAAAATCCACGTAACGCAAAGCGAAAAACTGAAAACTTTTCCCCCGCCGCCGAAAATTCATGATGAGGGTCAAAAGCGGCGGGGGCGGGCGGGAGCCGCAGGGGCGCCGGCGCGGGCGGCTTCTCCGTCGGCCTGGCGGGGGCGCGACGGGGCCTCCACGCTCCATGAAAAGCAAAACTTTCGCCGTTTTGTTTTGTATTGTCTCGGGTTTGCATTATCTTTGCAGACAAAAAGGACGATCCTTGAGGACGAAAAGGAATGATCTTTGCCAACAAAAGGAATCATCTTTGCCAACAAAAGGAATGTCCTTGGCTGACAAAAAGAAAAACCATGAACGTGAAAGAACTCATGAACGCGGTCGGCTTTGAGGCCATCCTGCCCCTCCTGGAGCAGATGCCGCCCCACGACGCCGCCCTCTACCGCGACACCTTCGAGACGCTGCGCCACGTGAAGCCCACCTTCGGCTACTTCGACAACATCATCGCGGTGAGCCGCGACGCCGGCGGACACCTGCTCGCCACCAACACCCACCTGGGCTCGGTGAGCGACCTGGCGGGCCACCGCCTCGAACGGGCCCCGGGCGTCTCGCCCGAAGAGGCGGCTGCGGCCATCGTCTACCAAATCGCCGCGCACTCCTACGAGACCGAGCGCTACAAGGACCACCTCGACGACGACTGGTACGACGACGACGAGCCCCCGGCCTAGCCCCCGGCAAGCCCGCCCCACAGCGACAAGACCATCACAACAACCAACCATCATTCATCTACAAACAAAGCAAAAATGAAAAACCTCATCCTCGCCGCCATGCTCCTCGCGGCCTCGCCCGCCGCGGCGCAATACCACAGCCAGGTGTGGAACCCCGACAATGGCGACGGCACCTACACCAACCCCGTCATCAACGCCGACTACAGCGACCCCGACGTCATCGCCGTCGGCGACGACTACTACCTCACGGCAAGCTCGTTCAACTGCATCCCCGGCCTCCCCATCCTGCACTCCAAGGACCTGGTGAACTGGGAAATCATCGGCCACGCCGTCACCGCCCTGGAGCCCGACAGCCTCTTCGCCGGCAAGCCCGCGCACGGCAACGGCGTCTGGGCCCCCTCCATACGCCACCACAACGGGCTCTTCTACATCTACTGGGGCGACCCCGACAACGGCGTGTTCATGGTGAAGGCCGCCAATCCCGCCGGGCCGTGGGACAAGCCCGTGCTCGTGATTCCCGGGAAGGGCATGATTGACACCACGCCCCTGTGGGACGACGACGGCCGCTGCTACCTCGTCAACGGATGGGCCAACAGCCGCAACCGCTTCGCCAGCGTGCTCACCGTGCGCGAGCTCTCGGCCGACGGCACGCGCGCCATCGGCAACCCCGTCATCGTCTTCGACGGCAACGGCACCGAGAACCGCACCGTCGAGGGGCCGAAATTCTACAAGCGCGACGGCTGGTACTGGATCATGGCCCCCGCCGGGGGCGTGCCCACCGGCTTCCAGCTCGCCATGCGCGCCAAGTCGCCCTACGGCCCCTACGAGAGCATGAAGGTGCTCGCACAGGGCTCCACAGCCGTCAACGGCCCCCACCAGGGCGGATGGGTGCACACCAAGTACGGCGAGGACTGGTTCATGCACTTCCAGGACAAGGGGGCCTATGGCCGCGTGGTCCACTTGCAGCCCGTGACGTGGAAGGACAACTGGCCCGTCATGGGGCGCGTGCCCAAGAAGGGATACTGCGGCGAGCCCTACCTCACCTACCGCATGCCCAAGTCGGACTCCCACGTGAACGTGAACCCGCAGGAGAGCGACGAGTTCAACGCGCCCGAGCTCGGCGAGCAGTGGCAGTGGCACGCCAACTACGACCAGGCCTTCGGCATGCCGACAACCTTCGGCGTGTTCCGCCTCTACACCTGGAAGAGCAACCAGACCATCTGGAACACGCCCAACCTGCTGCTTCAGAAGACGCCGGCCGACAACTTCACCGCCACGGCCAAGATGCGCTTCATGGCCAAGGCCGACCACCAGATGGGCGGCATCATCATGATGGGCATGGACTACTCGGCCCTCGTGGTGAAGCGCGTGGGCGAGAAGTTCCAGCTCCAGCAAATCACCTGCACCAAGGCCGACCGGGGCGGCAAGGAGTCGGTGAAGGTGCTCGCCACGCTCGACCGCACGGGCGAGGACCAGGTGCAGTACCAGTTCGGATTCTATGAGGACGTCTATCTCCGCATGACCGTGCACGAGGGCAAGGTGAAGTTCTCGTGGAGCCCCAACGGCAAGAAGTTCCGCGACGTGGGCGACGAGTTCACCATGCGCGAGGGCAAGTGGATTGGCGCCAAGGTGGGCCTCGTGGCCCAGGAGCCCGAGGGCACCACCAACCGCGGATGGATTGACGCCGACTGGTTCAGAATCACCAAGTAACAGCAACCCCGACCCGACCATGGCACACACGATTCGCAACCTGGCCCTCACGCTCGCCGCCCTGCTCCTGCCCGCCGCACCGGGCGTGTGGGGGCAGACGCGCTACGACACCGCCCACATGCAGCGCGAGCACCTCGGCCGAGGCCTCGTGGCCGTCAGGCAGGCCGACGGCAGCGTGGCCCTCTCCTGGCGCATCCTCGCCTCCGACCGCAAGGGCGAGCCCTTCGACGTCTACCGCAACGGCGTCAGGCTCAACGACAAGCCGCTCACCACCGGCGGCAGCTTCTTCGTCGACAGCCACCCCACCGGCGCCGACGCGATGTACAAGGTGATGGGGGGCCGCGCCAGCGGCTCCTTCCGCCTGAAGGCCAACTCGCCGGCGGGCTACATCGCCATACCCATCGACAAGCCCGCCTCCACCATGACCGACCGCAACGGACGCGCCGTGGCGTACAACGCCAACGACGCCTCCATCGCCGATGTCGACGGCGACGGCGAATACGAAATCGTGCTGAAGTGGGAGCCCGACAACGCCGCCGACAACGCCCACGCACGCATCACCGGCAACACCCTCTTCGACTGCTACCGCCTCGACGGCACGCGCCTGTGGCGCATCGACATGGGGCCCAACATCCGCTCGGGGGCCCACTACGTGCCCTTCATCTTCTACGACCTCGACGGCGACGGACGGGCCGAGTTCATGGTGAAGACCGCCGACGGCACGCGCGACGGGCGGGGGCGCGTCCTCGGCGACAGCACGCGCCTCTGGCGAACCGACGAGCCCGGGCCGCTGCTGGGGCGCATCATGGACGGCCCCGAGCGGCTCACCGTCTTCAGCGGACTCACCGGCGAGGCCCTCGCCACCGTCGACTATGTTCCACCGCGCGGGCCGCTGCGCAGCTGGGGCGACGACCACGGCAACCGCTCCGAACGCTACCTGGCCGCACTGGCCTGGCTCGACGGCCGCAGGCCCTCGGCGGTGTTCTGCCGCGGCTACTACACGCGCTCCGTGCTCGCGGCGTGGGACTGGGACGGACGGCAGCTC
>CAZVWX010000070.1:0-7048 GCA_964631105.1 uncultured Prevotella sp.
GGTCAGGCGCCCGTAGATGTTTCCGGCGTCGCGCAGGCCGAAGCGGTCGGCGGCGTGCTGCGAGTTGTGGAACACGTAGGAGGTGGTCTGGTAGATGGGCACGGCGCGCGCGTCGGTGGCGGGGTCGGCCTGCTCCTGGCCAACGTGGAGCTGGAGGGTCTCGAAGTGGAGTTTCTTTTCGTTGCTCATAGCTTTCTTTCTTTATTTATTGTGTATTGTTTTTGCTCTTGTCGGCAGTTGTCCTTGATTGACAATGCAAAGGTACGGCAAGATTCCCGGATGGGAAATCGCACATTCGGGGCATTCTGCATACCACAAACATGGTATTTGGCTCCGCCCGGCGGTGGGCGTGGTGTCGCAAAGGGCCGGGAAAGTGGCCGGAAAGGCCGTCCCGGCGATAAAAAACACGGGCGGAATGCTTGCAATTGTTCCCTTTTTGCATTATCTTTGCCACAAGGAACAATAACCCGAAGAAGATGCAGAAATACGCTGACTATATCAAGCAGATTGAAATCGACTCGCTCTGGTCGGGCAAGAAGCACATCCTCTGGAACCTGGACCGGCAGGTGAACATCCTCAGCGGGGTGAACGGCGTGGGCAAGTCGACTATATTAAATAAGGTGGTGAAGGGACTCTATGGCGGCGGCGAGTTCGCCAGCCACATGCTCAAGGGCGTCCACGTCACCGTGAGCCCCGACGACGCCAAGTGGATTCGCTTCGACGTCATCCGCTCCTTCGACAGGCCGCTCATCAAGGCCGACGTGCTCACCAAGATGGACGCGAGCCTGGCCACCGAGCTCGACTGGCAGCTCTTCCAGCTCCAGCGCAAGTACCTGGACTACCAGGTGAACATCGGCAACCGCATGATTGCCGTCCTGCAGGAGGGAGGCCCCGACGCGGCGCAGAAGGCCCAGCAGCTCATGGCCCCGAAGCTGCGCTTCCAGGACATCATCGACGACCTGTTCAAGGACACGGGGAAGAAAATCATACGCACGGAGAACGAAATCCGCTTCTCGCAGATTGGCGAGAAGCTCCTGCCCTACCAGCTCTCCAGCGGCGAGAAGCAGATGCTCTGCATCCTGCTCACCGTGCTCGTCGAGGACCAGCTGCCCTACGTGCTCTTCATGGACGAGCCCGAGGTGAGCCTGCACTTCGAGTGGCAGCAGCGGCTCATCGACCTGGTGCTGAGGCTCAACCCCAACGTGCAGCTCATCATGACCACCCACAGCCCGGCCGTGGTGATGAACGGGTGGGGCGACAAGGTGACCGAGGTGACCGACATTACCGTCAACTGAGAAGACCATGGCTAGGCGACTGACCGACAACATCACAAGCCGCTATTTCGAGGCGGCCAACCAGCTCACCTCGAAGTCGGCGCGGCGCAAAATCGTGGCCTACGTGGAGAGCTACGACGACGTGCTCTTCTGGCGGCAGGCCCTGGGCAGGTTCGAGAACGACAAGATGTATTTCGAAATCATGCTCCCCACCCGCCAGCGATACATCAACCGGGGCAAGAAGGCGGCCATCGCCAACATGCTCCATGCCACCGGGCCCGACATGATTGCGTGCGTCGACGCCGACTACGACTACCTGGCCCACCGCGCCACGCCCAGCTCGGTGAGGATGATCGACAACCCCTTCATCTTCCACACCTATGTCTACTCCATCGAGAACTACCAGTGCTATGCGCCCGCGCTCCACGAGGTGTGCGTCATGGTGACGCTCAACGACCGCGACATCTTCGATTTCAACGCCTACCTCACGGCCTTCTCGAACATCATCTATCCCCTCTTCGTGTGGAACATCTGGTTCCACCGCGGCCAGCACTACCAGGAGTTCACGATGAACGATTTCAACAAGGTCATCACCCTGCCCGACTTCACCCTGCGTGGCTGGCGGCAGGGACTCGCCCTGCTGCAAAAGAAGGTGTCCACGCGCCTGCACCAACTGGAGAGCCGCCACCATGCCGACGTGAAGGCGGTGAAGGACACGGCCCGCGACCTGACGACGCTGGGCGTCACGCCCGACAACACCTATTTATATATACAGGGGCACCACCTCTTCGACCATGTGGTGGCTCCGGCCCTGCGCGTGGTGTGCAACCGGCTGTCGGCCGAACGGCAGTCGGAGATAGAGCGCCGGGCCATGAACTCCACGCAGCAGCGTGCCGAGATGGCGTGCTATTCGGCCAGCATCGAGGACGTGCGGACGATGCTGAAGAAGCACACGGCCTACCAGCAGTCGGAGCCTTTCGGCAAACTGTTGGCCGACCTGGGCGGATTCCTCGCCACGCCCCGCGAGGACCTCGTGCGCCAGCACGAGCAGATGGTGCGCGACGTGGAGGCCATGGAGCGCGAGCACGAGCAGCGCAAGGCCCAGCGACAGGCGGCCTACACGTAGGTCTCCAGGAAGCGCACCGTGCCCTCCACGTGCAGGCGCGTCGCCGTGGCGGGCACGAGCACGCTCTCGCCCGCGCGGAGGGTGAACGCGGGGTCTTCCCCGCTGCTGAAGCGCGCCCCGCCCCGGAGCCCGACCAGCACCACGAAGCTGTCGAGCGAGGTGTAGTCGAGCGTTAGCGGCCGGTCCAGGTCGTAGACCGAGGTGCAGAAGTAGTCGCACCTCACCAGCTCCACGCCGCGGTTCTTGGCCGGGGTGTAGGTCGTGCGGTAGTCGTCCTTCACCTCCCAGTCGAAGCATTCGGCGGCCTCCTTCACGTGCAGCTCGCGGTAGTTGCCGTCCTTGTCCTTGCGCTTGAAGTCGTAGATGCGGTAGGTCACGTCGCTCGCCTGCTGTATCTCGGCCAGGAAGCATCCCTTCTCGATGCTGTGTATGCGCCCGGCGGGGATGAAGAAGCAGTCGCCCTCCTTCACCCGGTACTCGGCGATGGCGTCGACGATGCTCCCGTCGTCCACCATGCGGCGGTAGGTCTCGGGGGTGAGCTTCTTCCTCAGCCCGCAGCGCAGCTTGGCGTCGGGGTCCGACTCCATGATGTACCACATCTCGTTCTTGCCCCGCTCGAATCCCTGCTTGCGTGCCTGCTCGTCGGAGGGGTGCACCTGGATGGAGAGCTGGTCGCGTGCGTCGATGAACTTCACCAGCAGGGGGAACTCGTCGCCGTAGCGCTTGTAGTTCTCGTTGCCGAGCAAGGCCCCTTTCTCGCGGGCGAGCACGCCGTTGAGCGTCATCCCGTCGTATTCGCCACCGTCGACGATGCTCTCGTCGCCCGTCACGCCCGACACCTCCCAGCTCTCGCCCACGCGCTCCTGGCTCACGCTCAGGTGCTTGAAGGGGATGATTTTGTCGCCGCCCCAGATTTTGCTTTTCAGCAGTGGCTTGAATTTCAAAGGTTCCATCTTTTCCTTCTTGATGTTTATGCTTTTCTGATTTAATTCTCTTTCCAGTATGCGGAGGTGAAGATGACGAGCACGGAGAAGATTTCCAGTCGCCCGATGAGCATCACCAGGCAGCACACCCACTTCGCCATGTCCGGCAGGGCTCCCCACGACTTCACCATCCCGATGCCCTGCTCCAGCGACGGCCCCACGTTGTTCAGGCAGCCCAGCGTGATGCCGAGTGCGCTCTTGGCGTCGATGCCCATGGCCAGCAGCACCCCCGTCACGGCCAGGCAGATGATGAGCGCCATGGAGAGAAACGCCAGGAGCGTCACCCGCTTGCGGTTGCCGATGTTGTTGCCGTCGATTTTCATGGGCAGCACGGCGTTGGGATGGAGTATTTGCAGGAGCTCGTTGCGGATGGTCTTCACCACCATCACCACGCGGATGCACTTGATGCCTCCCGACGTGCTGCCCGAGCATCCGCCAATGAACATGCACACCGCTATGACGAGCCACACCGTGCCGGGCCACGACGCGATGGTGTCGTTGCACGCCCCCGTGGTGGTGACGGTCGACACCACCTGGAAGAGCGCGTCGCGGAAGGCCCGCTCCAGGCCGTAGTGGGCCGAGCCCACGAGCTGGGGCATGATGAGGAGCGTGGCCACGGCGATGATGGCGGCGTAGCACCTGAACTCGGTGTTGCGCAGCAGCTGCCTGACGCGGAGCCTCACCACCGAGGCGTAGAGCAGGGTGAAGTTGATGCCCGAGAGGAATGTGAACACGATGCAGGTGTAGTCGACGGCGCGGGAGTGGAAGAACATCATGCCGCCGTCGTGCGTCGACATGCCTCCCGTGGCCGTCGTCGTCATGGCGTGGTTCACGGCGTCGAAGCCGCCCATGCCGCTCAGGCAGTAGGCCCCCGTGCAGACCGCGGTGAGGAGGATGTAGACCAGCCAGATGGTCTTCGCGCTCGACGACAGGCGCGGGTGCAGCTTCGTCCGGATGGGGCCCGTGGCCTCGGCGGCGAACACCTTCACTGTGCCGCCCACGAACGACGGCAGGATGGCGATGGTGAAGAACACGATGCCCAGGCCGCCCACCCACTGCATCGTGGACCGCCAGAAGAGCAGGCCGTGGGGCAAGGCCTCCACATTGCCGAACACCGTGGCCCCGGTGGTGGTGAATCCCGACATGGCCTCGAAGTAGGCGTCGGTGAAGTTCGTCAGATAGCCGCTCACGAGGAAGGGCAGCGTGCCGAAGAAGCTGAACACCACCCAGCACGCCGTGACCACCAGGTAGGCGTCGCGCCGCGACATGGCCATGGTGCCGTCGCGCCCCATGATCTTCAGCACGAACCCGCCGAAGACGGTGGCCAGCGCCGACACCACGAAGGCCAGCGCGTCGTCCTCGCGGTAGCACGCCGCCATCGCCACGCAGCAGAGCATGAGCGAGGCCTCCAGGAAGAGCAGCTGCCCCAGTATGCGGTAGACGAGTTTCAGATGCACCATCAGTTGAAGAACTTTTCTATTGCTTTCATGTTCACGTGGTGGCAGAACACCATCACCGAGTCGCCCGCCATGATTTGCGTGTTGCCGTTGACGAGGCTTCCCTCGCCGTCGCGCACGAGTCCGCCGATGGTCACGCCGCGCGGCAGCCCGAGGTCCTTCACGGGCTTGCGCGTCACCTTCGAGCCTTCCTCGGGGATGAACTCGGCCACGTCGGCGTCGGCGGTCATCAGGAACCGCACGTTCTTCACGTGGGCGTCGAGCATCATCTGGTAGATGTGGCTTGCCGCGATGGCCTTCTTGTTGATGATGGTGCCGATGTCGAGGCTCTCGGCCATGCTCACGTAGTCGATGTTCTCCACCATGGCCACGGTCTTCCTCACGCCGAGGCGCTTGGCCGTGAGGCACGCCAGGATGTTGGTCTCGGCGTTGCCGGTGAGGGCCACGAAGGCCTGCGTGCTGCCGATGCCCTCCTCGGTGAGCAGGGCGGTGTCGCGGCCGTCGCCGTTGATGACGAGCGCCCGCTTCCCGTCGATGAGCTCGTTGAGCTTCTCGCACCGCCGCTCGTCCATCTCGATGATTTTCACGTCCATGTATTCCGGCATGGTCCTCACGGCCCTCACCGCCGTGCGCCCCCCGCCCATGATCATCACGTTCTTCACGTCCACGTAGTGCTCCTTGCCCACGATTTTCCGGATGTAGGGTATGTAGTTGCGCGTGGTCATGAAGTAGGCCTGGTCGTAGAGCCTCAGCTCGTCGTTCCCCCCGGGGATGATGGTGTCGGGCCCGCGCTTGATGGCCACGATGTGGTAGGGGTCGTCGGGCCCGCAGAGGTCGCGCAGGGGGCGGTTGAGAATCTCGCACCCCTCCCTGAGCTTGATGCCCAGCATGACGAGCGCCCCGCCGTGCACGTCCCACCGCTGCCTCACCCACGACATCTTCAGTCCGTTGTTGATGTCGACGGCGGCCAGCATCTCCGGATAGATGAGCGAGCTCACGCCCAGCTTGGCGAAGAACTGCTGTGCCTCGGGCTCGATGAACTCGGGGTTGTTGATTTTCGCCACCGTCTTCTTCGTGCCCAGGGCTTTGGCCAGGATGCACGTGTTCAGGTTCAGCGCCTCGTCGGGCGTCACCGAGATGTAGAGGTCGGCCGACTCCACGCCGGCCTCCTTCAGGGCGTTGATGCTGCCCGGGTTGGCGTCGAGCGTCATCAGGTCGTAGTCGCGGCTGATGGCGGCCAGGCGGTCCTCGTCGTCGTCGATGAGGGTGATGTCCTCGTTGTTCCTGGAGAAGAGTTTGGCCAGATAGGTGCCGATGGCGTATGCGCCCGAGATGACAATCTTCATATCAAAGCAAGTCAGAGATGTTCCGTTTGATGGATTCCACGTCGATGCCGCAGATGTGCTGCAGCTCGTCCACGGTGCCGTGCTCCACGAACTCGTCGGGCAGCCCCATGCGCACCATCGTCGGGTGGAATCCGTTGTCGCTCATCCACTCCATCACCGCCGAGCCCATGCCGCCGGCCCTGACGCCGTCCTCGATGGTGACGATGCGGCTGAAGCGCGTGGCCACCTCGCTCAGCAGCACGTGGTCCAGGGGCTTGAGGAAGCGCAGGTCGTAGTGGGCCACCAGTCCGCGGCGCCCCTGCTGCCGCTCCAGCTCGTCGATGGCCTGCTCCACGCTGTTGCCGACGGGCCCGATGCTCACCACGGCCACCTCGCTGCCCTCGCGCAGGCGGCGCCCCGTGCCCACGGCCACCTCCTCCAGGGGGCACCGCCAGTCGGCGTGCACGCCGCGGCCGCGCGGATAGCGTATCACGAAGGTGCCCTTGCCAGGCAGCTGGGCGGTGTACATCAGCCGCCTCAGCTCCCATTCGTCCATCGGCGAGGCGATGGTGAGGTGGGGTATGGGTCGCAGGGCCGCCATGTCGAAGGCCCCGTGGTGGGTGGGGCCGTCGGCGCCGACGAGGCCGGCGCGGTCCAGGCAGAGCACCACCGGCAGGTCGAGCAGGGCCAGGTCGTGGATGATGTTGTCGTAGGCGCGTTGCGCAAACGAGCTGTAGATGTTGCAGAAGGGCTGCAGCCCGTCCTTGGCCATGCCGCCCGAGAAAGTCACGGCGTGGCCCTCGGCGATGCCCACGTCGAACACGCGGTCGGGCATGGCCTTCATCATGATGTTCATCGAGCAGCCCGTGGGCATGGCGGGCGT
>CAZVWX010000071.1:0-6963 GCA_964631105.1 uncultured Prevotella sp.
AGCCTGGGCCGCCCTCTCCTTCATTGCCGCCGGCCTCGTGGCTTGCCGCCGCGTCGCCCGCCGGTTCCGAGGACTCCTTGCCCTGGGCAGACAAGCCATCATCGTCGAAATTGAGATTGAATCCTCCGTCTTCCAGGAAATTGTCGATGAGGTCGACGGTGCGGCTTGCAGCCTTCCCGTCCTGGCGAGGTGAGGCGGTGCCGTCTTCCGGTTGTCCGCCCTCCTTGGCCTGCTCGTCCTCCATCTCCAGCAGGTAGGAGATGTAGTCGCGCGAGGGGTCGGCAGGTGTCTTCTTGCGTGAGGATTTTTTGTCATCGTCTTCGTCCTTCGGAATGCTGTCCAGGAAGTCGTCGATGAGCGCCGAGGTGCGGTCGCCCCCCTCTCCTGCCCTTTTCTCCACAGGTGTAGCCGAAGCCGTACGGCGTATCTTGTAGTGGGCGGCCTCAATCATTTGGAAGATTACCCGGCGGTCGGTGATGTAGACGGCAGCCCGGCGGAGCTCCTCGTCGAAGCTGGGGTCGTGGAGCAGGTAGAGGTTCTGCAGCATCAGAATGCGAGCCGTCTGGAAATAGGGATAGACGGCAAGCAGACTTCGGAGATCGTAAAGGGTCTCCTTGTCCATTTCTTCCGGATGTTGTATCAGGTGTACTATATCTATTTCCATGACTTTCACTGAAAGGGAATTTACCAGTTGGCCACCGTGGCATTGAAGATCTGGTCGACCAAATCCTCGCAGATTTGCGTCACGAGCTCTTCCTGCACACTGCTCAGGCTGCGTGTGGTCTCATAGCTTTGCGAGGCGGTGAATGAGCGTTCAAAGTCCTCGTTGTGGTTCACGTTGTTGGTGAATCTGACGTTGACCGTTATCGAGAGCTCAGTCTGGGCCGAATATCCCTCGCTCGACACCGACTTGTTGCGCTGTGCGTATTGTGTGATTTCACCCGAAAGATGCAAGTCGCCGTTGCGCTTCACCTGCGTCAGATGCGTATGGTTGGCGTACTCGTCCTTCAAGGCGTTGTTGAAGAGCGGACCCATAGGCCCCCAGACGAAGCTGGACCTGATGGGGAACTCGTCAATCTGTATGGTCTTCGTCTTGGAGTAGTCGATGCTTGCCCCGTTGAACTTATAGCTCACCGAGCAGGCCTGAGCCGCCACGAGCAGGACGAGGGCAAAGGCCGCCACCCCGGCGGCGCGCCTACTTGTCTTTGTCTTTATCCAGCCCATATTGCTTGATTCTTCTATAGAGTGTCCGGTCGGAGATGCCCAGCTCCTGGGCCGCCTTCTTCCGGTTGCCGTTGTTTCTCGCCAGCGCCTTCTCCACCATTTGCCGCCCCAGGTCGTCAAGGTTCAGGCTCTCGGGCTCGGTCACCTCCTCGGCGTCGGCCTCCTCGGCCGCGGGCTGCAGGTCGAAAGAGCGCCGCGCGTCGAAGCCGTTCCCCCGCCGTATGGCGGGATAGGCGTTGCCGGCCAGTGTCTGCGGACTTTCGAATCCGGCGGTTCCCGAGAGCCCCCGTGCCTCGTCGAGCTGCTTGCGCAGGCTGCTCATGTCGCGTCGCAGCTCGGCCACATTGCCCCGCAGCTCGTAGAGAATCTTGTAGAGAAACTCCCGCTCGTTCTCATAGCTGTGCGGTCCGCCGGCCGGCGCGATGGTGGCCAGCTGTGTGCTCTCCTGATCTTGCGGGATGAATTTCAGCAATTCATGCGCCGACACCTCGCGCTCGTCGCTCAACACCGACATTTGCTCGGTGATGTTCTTGAGCTGCCTCACATTGCCCGGCCACTTGTATTTCAGCATGATTTGCTTGGCCTCGTCGGTAAGGGTAATCTTGGGCAGATGGTACTTCTCGGCCATTTGCATGGCAAAGAGGCGGAAGAGCAGCAGGATGTCGTTGCCCCGGTCGCGTAATGGCGGCATCTGTATGGGAATGGTGTTGAGCCTGTAATAAAGGTCCTCGCGGAACCTCCCCTCCGAGATGGCCTTGCGCATGTTCACATTGGTGGCCGCCACGATGCGCACGTCGGTCTTGCGGATTTCCTGGCCGCCCACGCGGATATACTCGCCCGTCTCCAGCACGCGGAGCAGCCGGGCCTGCGTGGCCAGTGGCAGCTCGCCCACCTCGTCGAGAAAGATGGTGCCCTTGTTGGCCACGCCGAAGTATCCCTCGCTTTCGCCGATGGCGCTGGTGTACGATCCCTTCTCGTGGCCGAAGAGCTCGCTGTCGATGGTTCCCTCGGGAATCGCCCCGCAGTTGATGGCGAAGTACTTCTCGCGGCGCCGTGGGGAATTGTCGTGGATGACGCGCGGAATGATTTCCTTGCCCACGCCCGATTCGCCCACGATGAGCACCGAGAGGTCGGTGGGGGCCACCTGCAGGGCCGTGTCAAGGGCGTGGTTGAGCCCGTCACTGTTGCCAACGATGTTGTAGCGCTGCTTTATCTTTTGTAGTTCGGATGTATTCATTATCGTTCTTTAGCTGACAAAATTACGCATTTTTTTTGAGATAGTGTGCAAAAATGGCATAAAAAAGGGCTAATTGAAGAAACAATAGAGGAAAATCATCACTGCAAAGAGCAATCCCCAGCTGATTTTCACCCACAGGCTGGTTTTTTGCCGGATGGGCGCGGGGATGTCGTAGCGCGGTCCCGTATGGTCAATCAGGCTCACCACCACCATGAACAACATGAGGGTCACGAAGAGCAGGAAGCACACCATCATGAAGTGGGGCCAGAAGTCGTAGCGGCTTGCTGGCAGCACCCACAGATAGAGTATGCCCACGAGCAGGCAGAAGGCCGTGCCGAAGGTGAGTGTGAGGTTGGCAGCGCGGGGGCTGGCCTTCTTCCAGAACACGCCCAGGAGGAACACCGTGGCCATGGGCGGGGCCAGGAAGCTCATGACCGACTGGAAGATGTTGAACAGGTTGATGCCCTTGATGCTGTCGATGGCCACCGTGATGAGCACCGAGAGGATGGCTCCGATGGCCGTGACCATGCGCCCCGTGTAGACGATGCGCCGCTGGCTGGCGTCGGGCCGGAACCGCTTCACGTAGATGTCCATGGTGAACACGGCGCTCAAGGCGTTCAGGGCCGAGCCGACGGTGCTCACCAGGGCCGCCGTGAGCACGGCGAACACCAGGCCCACCATGCCCGTGGGGAAGAGGGCGGTGACCATGGTGAGGTAGGCCTCATCGGGATTCTTCAGTGCGGGGAAGAGGATGAGGCAGAGTATGCCCGGAAGGATGTAGAGGGGAATGTCGAGTATCTTCAGCCAGCCACAGAAGTTGGCACCCAGCTGCCCCTCCTTCAGGTCTTTGGCGGCCAGCACCGACTGCACCATGCTCTGGTCGGTGCACCAGTACCACACCCCCATGACAGGATAGCCCAGCAGGATGGGAAGCCACGGAAAGTCGGTGTCGCTGTTGGGCTTGAACATCACCCAATAGTCGGCGGGCACCGAGTGGAACAGGGTGGACACGCCGCCCACGCGGTGGAGCCCCACCAGGGTGAGTGTCCCGCTGACGACGATGAGCAGAATCATCTGGTAGACGTTGGTGTAGGCCACGGCCTTGAGTCCGCCGAGCATGGCGAAAAAGGCCGAGATGACCAGTAGGATGGCAGCCGACAGCCACATGGGGATGGCGAACACCTGCTGGATGAGGATGCCTCCGGCAAAGAGCGTCAGGGCCAGCCACGAAATCATGATGATGATGATGGTGTACCAGGCCAGGATGGAGCGTGTCCGCTGCCCGAAGCGCAGCCCCATGAACTCGGGCAGGGTGGTCACCCGCGCCCCCAGGTAGCGGGGGGCGAAGACGAAGGCAAGCAGGGCGATGAACACGAAGGCATACCACTGGAAATTGCCCGAGACGATGCCGGAGGTGAATCCGGCCGAGGCCGAGGCAATGAGCATGGAGGGCCCCACATTGGTGCCCCACATGGAGAAGCCAATGTGATACCACCTCAGCTGGTGTCCGGCGAGGAACAGGTTGCTGTTGCCGCGTCGGCGCAGGCTGGCCCAGAGGCCTACGGCCAGCAGCACAATGAAGTATGCGGCAAGGATGACCCAGTCGGGGCCCTGCATGTAGTGTGTTTCCATCTTGCGGTATGTACAGGTGTCCGGCGCGTTCTTTTACTCTTCGGCCCCGCTCTCGGCCTTCTTCGTCTTGTGGATGGCGCGCTTGCGCTTGGGCTTCTCCTCCTCGGGCTTGTCGGTCTTCACGCCGGCCAGTTCGGGATCGATGAGGATGCGGCCGCAATACTCGCAGACGATGATCTTCTTGTGCATCTTGATGTCGAGCTGGCGCTGGGGCGGAATCTTGTTGAAGCATCCACCGCACGCGTCGCGCTGCACGTAGACGATGCCCAGCCCGTTGCGGGCCCCCTTGCGGATGCGCTTGAAGCTGGCCAGCAGGCGGGGCTCAATCTTCTTCTCCAGGTCGGCGGCCTTCTCCTTCAGCCGGGCCTCCTCCTCCTTGGTCTCGGCCATGATGTCCTCCAGTTCGGCCTGCTTCAGCTCCAGGTCCTTCTTGCGGTCGGCCTCCAGCTCCTTGTTCTGCTGCAAGTCGGCCTGCTTTTCGGCTATCTTCTGCTGGGCCTCGGCTATCTTCTTGTTGCAGAGGTCTATTTCGAGCGACTGGAACTCTATTTCCTTCGTCAGCGTGTCATACTGGCGGTTGTTGGCCACCTCGTCGAGCTGCTGCTTGTAGCGCTCCACGCTGGCCTGGGCGTCCTGGATTTCGCCGTTCTTCTGCGTGATGGCGTCCTGGAACTCTTGAATCTCGTTTTCTATCTTCTCGATGCGCGTGCCCAGGCCGGCTATCTCGTCTTCCAGGTCCTGCACCTCCAGGGGGAGCTCGCCGCGCAGCGCACGCTTCTCGTCGATGGCCGACAGGGTGGTCTGCAGTTGGTAGAGCGTGGAGAGCTTCTCCTCGACCGACAAATCCGTGGGATCTTTCTTTGTTGTTGCCATAATTCTTATGTTGTTTTTTGATGATTGTTCGTTTGTTGTCTCACTCCTCATGCCACTCTACAGATAGAGGATGGGGTTGGTGTTGACGGTGCTCAGCTCGCACCTCACGCCGGGACAGCTCCTGCTGATGATGTCGGCAAAGATTTCCGGCGTGTACTGCTCGCTCTGGTAGTGGCCGATGACGCAGATTTGTATTTCCTGCTCGTGGCCGAAGAACTCGTGATAGTGCATCTCGCCGGTGACAAAGGCGTCGGCGCGGGCGGCCACGGCGTCGGCGAGGAGGAAGCTCCCGGCCCCTCCGCAGAGGGCCACGCGCGCTATGGGCCGGCGCAGGAGCTCGTTGCACTCCACGCACTCCACCCCGAAGCGCTGGCGGAGCATCGCCACGAAGTCGCCGGCAGCCATGGGCTTGGCCAGCGTGCCCACGACGCCCTCTCCGCCAACCACGCCGCCGGCCTCCTTCGTCCTGCCGATGAAGCCGATGCCGCCCAGCCCGAGCTTCTCGGCCATCTTGAAGTTCACCCCGCCCGTCGCGGCGTCCATGTTGGTGTGCATGCTCACGATGGTGACGCCTTCGCGTATGGCCTTGCCCACGGTGCGCTGCACCTGGTCCTCGCCGGCAATGCGGCGCAGCTTGTGGAAGATGAGCGGATGATGGCTCACCACCAGGTTGCAGCCCTTGGCGACAGCCTCGTCGACAATGGCCTCGGTCACGTCCAGACACAGCAATGCCCCTGATACTTCCGCCTCTGTCAATCCAACTTGCAGGCCGGCATTGTCGTAGTCTTCCTGCAAGGGCAGAGGCGCGAATTGCTCAAGGGCACGCACCACTTTTGCTATTTTCACGCTTGTTTGTTCTCTGATTTTCTTGTATTTTAGTCTGCAAAGATAACCATTTCTTCCGGGCCGTGCAAACCGCAACGGATGTATTTTGCAAAGATTAACTTATCCGCGGCTGCCACCCGTCCGCGCGGGCCTGGCGGGATAGGACACAGCGGAGCCACTATCCTATGGCCCCCACGATGTCGTTCACGTCCTCCACACCGTGGGCGTCGAGCCACTGGTCGATGCCGTCCTTCACCTTCTTGGTGATGGCGGGGTCGACGAAGTTGGCCGTTCCGATTTCGATGGCCGTGGCCCCGCACATGATGAACTCGATGGCATCCTCGGCACTGCTGATGCCGCCGAGCCCAATTACCGGAATCTTCACCGCGTGGGCCACGTCGTACACCATGCGCAGGGCCACGGGTTTCACGGCCGGGCCGCTCAGGCCGCCGGTGCGGATGCTCAGCAGGGGCCGCCGCCGCTCTATGTCGACAGCCATGCCCATGAGGGTGTTGATGAGCGACACGCTGTCGGCGCCCTCGTCCTCGCACGCGCGGGCAATGTCGGCAATGTTGGTCACATTGGGCGACAGCTTCACAATCAGCGTCTTGCCGTACTTCTTGCGCACGGCTCTCACCACGCTGGCCGCCCCCTCGCACGTCACGCCGAAGGCCATGCCGCCGTCCTTCACGTTCGGGCAGCTGATGTTCAGCTCGATGGCGTGTATGTCCTCCAGCCCGCCCACGCGCTCGGCGCACGCCGCATAGTTGTCGGGCGAGTTGCCGCTCACGTTCACTATCACCTCGGTGCCGAGTTGGCGGATTTGCGGATAGATGTGCCGGCAGAAATAGTCCACGCCCTTGTTCTGCAGCCCCACACAGTTCAGCATGCCGCCCGCCGTCTCGGCCATGCGCGGATAGTCGTTGCCCTGGCGGGGCTCCAGGGTGGTGCCCTTCACGACGATGGCGCCTATCTCGTCGAGCGGCACCAGGTCGGCAAACTCCAGGCCATAGCCGAAGGTGCCCGAGGCGGTCATCACGGGATTCTTCAGCGAGAGGCGGTTTATCTTTACGTTTAGTCTTGCCATAACAGCTTCTGAATATTAAACACCGGGCCGTCCTTGCAGACACACAGGTTGCCGTCGACGGTCTTTTCCACACAGCACAGGCAGG
>CAZVWX010000072.1:0-6937 GCA_964631105.1 uncultured Prevotella sp.
CCGTTCTTCGAATTGACCCCCTATTTTTCTCGCATCTTTACAAAACCGTAAGCAAGCCGAGGAAGAAAGTTCGCAGAGTGTCGCAAGAATGTGGCTCTGCCCGACTTTCTGTCAAATCGGATTTTTTCGAAGAGCGGGGAAAAACGTAAAGATTTCCCTAATTCAATCCAGCACCCCTCACGTGGCGTGCAATTGTCCACTTGCAGGGGCCGTGCCTTGTGCCGGCCCGCACGCCCATCGGGGGGCGTGCGGATGCCCGATGGTGTCACCGCACGCTCCACGCCTGTTGCCGATGTTCCGGGATGAATCTGTCGGAGCCTGTATCATCCATCGTTACCTTGTTTGGGCGTTGGTGTGGAGCGGAAATTATTTTTTGTCATTTGTTCGTAAAAAAAAGCCCCTTAAACCTTTCTCAAGTACGAAAAACACATCATGAGGATTTGTGAGGGTTGACACGAACGGCTTTTTCCCTTAAATTTGCCGTAGTGTTAACATCATTTACTCACCTAAATCCAACCAACATGAAAAAATCTTTCAGAACCATTTTCCACACGCTGACCCTGATGGCCTTTGTGGCGGCGTTCTCTCTCGCTGCGTGCAGCGACGACGATGACGGCGGAAGCACCAACAAGTATGGCATTCCCAGCGACAGCCAGGCTTCGCAGAATCCCGAGGTGGGCACGCCCACGACCACCATTCCCAACATCAGCTACACGGTGGAGCGTGACGGCGACGATGCCATCGTGCGAATTGACATGACGGGCGTGCAGGCCGCGAAGAGCCTGGACTGGATGCGCCTTGTAGGCACGGCTCAGGAGGGGCAGAACGTGTGGGTGTCGGTAGACGGCAAGCCCAAGGGCATAGTGGTGTATAACAATGCCGACAACCAGGGCGAGCAGAAACTTCTGGCCGACCTGGTGTTTCTGGTGGACAACTCGGGAAGCATGTCGGAGGAGGCCGACGCCGTGGCACGCGACATTCAGGCCTGGGCCCAGCAGCTGGAGGCTTCCAACCTCGACATCAAGTTCGGATGCGTGGGCTATTCGGTCTGGGGAACCATCAACGGTGCGTTCAATTTGAACACGGCCGATTCGCTGAGTTATTTCCTCAGCCGTTACACGGGCACCAGCCGGACGATGGGTTTCGAAGGGGCTGATGCCGCGGCACTGGAAAATGCCGCTACAACCATCAACCGCAACAGCACGGACGATGAGTGCGGAGGCATGGCTCTGCACTATGCCGACCAGAACATCAAGTTCCGCGTGGGCAGCAACCGCATCTATGTGAACTTCACCGACGAGCCCAACCAGCCCGATGGCAAGGCCGAATACTCGGTTGAGTTCTTCAAGGACCAGGCCAATTGGGCCACCAACCAGGGCACGGTGCACACCGTATTCAGTGAGGACACTACTTACTACAGCTACTGGCGCACGGGTTACCGCGAGCGGCCATGGCTGATTTCCGACTACACCGGAGGCACCAAGCTCTTTGCCACTGACACCTTCACCGGTGTCACGCTTTCCAGCCTGCCCGTGACGGGCGCCATGACCAATTCGTACATCATCCGCTTCACCAACATCAGCGAATTTATGGACGGACAGGACCATGTGGTGAAGATTACCATTCGTTCCACCGACGGGCTGACTTGTGCCGAGCGCACTTTTGTCATCAACTTTGGCATGAACTGACTCGTAGAATCTGCAAATTAAAGCCCCGCGCATGGACAATCCGGCATGCGGAGGGAATAAAGATACCCGGACGAAGATTTCTTCGTTCGGGTTTTTCTTTTTCTCGCAAGTTTTTGTTACCTTTGTACACTCAAACAGATTTATGGAAAGCAAAGGTAACCGCACATTACGCATATTCTCCGGCGCGGCCTTCGCCGTGGCAGTCCTTTTGGCGGCGTTGGGGCTCTGGACGGGATGCTCCCCGTCGGCCCGGCAAGCCCCGCAGGAGTCGCAGAGGCTGCTCGAGGCCATCGACGACTCGCTCGACAGCCACTCGCCCGAAGCCCTGCGCCTCATCAGGCAGGGCGAGGCCTCGGCCCCCGACAGCCTGACGCGGCTGGAGTTCCAGGCCCGCCTCACGGGCTGGTACCTGCGGTCGGCCACGCCCGACACGGCCATCAGCCTGGCGCGGCGGGTGGAGGCCTTTGCCAGCCGGCAGCCCGACTGCGACCGGAAGCGGCTCCTGCTGGCCTACATCTACAACTGCGAGGGCAGCTACTACCACAACTTCCACAACAACTCCGGCAGGGTGGTCGCCCTCTACCGCAAGGCCTACGACCTCATCATGGCCTGCGACAACAAGACGCAGGCTCCCAAGGTGTGCGCCAACCTGGGCGACGCCTATTCCTTCGAGAGCAACCTGCCGGCCACCGCCGAGTGGTACCGCCGCGCGCTCTTCCTCGCCGACTCGCTCCGCCTGCCGCCCAGCGAGAACGTGACGCTCTATCTGGGGCTGGCCTGGGTGTACCAGCATCTGGGCGATTACGACACGGCCCTGCAATACTACAAGCAGACCGAGCGCGACCAGAAGCTGATGAGCGTGAGCATGCAGGCCTACTTCCTGAACAACTTCGGCACCTACTATTACTACCGGGGCGACTACCGCAGCGCACTGGAGAAGTTCAAGGCCATGCGCCGGCTGCTCGAGCGCAACCATATGGAGCGGAACTTCGACATGTACCTCTGCAAGCTGAACCTTGCCGACGTGTTCCTGAACCTGGGGCGGGCCGACAGTGCCGCGCACTACATCGACGAGGTGGAGCCGTTCATGCACAGCCACGGCGACCGGCCCGCCGTCTACTACTGCCACACCATCCGCATCGGCATCGCCGTGGCGCGGAAGGACTGGGCCGCCGTGGAACGCATCGTCGACAGCGAGGGCGACACCCTCGGCGCCGACTTCTCCATGAGGCTCATCCGGTCGCGATACCTGCGGCAGTGGGCCGTGGCACGCGGCGACTACGCCCGCGCCTACAACGTGCTGTGCGGCGAGGTGGCCATGGCCGACTCGCTGGAGCACAACCGCATCAACATGCGCACCGCCGACATCATGGGGCGCCTCGGCCAGGACACGCTGCGCCTGCACAACAGCCTGGCCATGGCCGAGCGACGGGCCGAGATGCAGCACCTGGAGGAGCTTGTGGCCGTGGGCGGAGCCGTGGTCGTGGTGGTCGTGCTGTTGCTGCTGCTGGGCTTCCAGCGGTCGCGCAAGCGGCTGGCCGAGGCCCGCATGAGGGTGATGGACCTGAAGCTGAACAGCGTGCGCAACCGCATATCGCCGCATTTCACCTTCAACGTGCTCAACAACCACATCCTCAGCGCCGGCGCCAAGGAGGCCAGCGACCTCACCGAGCTCTCGCGGCTCATACGCGCCAGCCTGGACATGTCGCGCTCCATCGTGCTCACCCTCGACGCCGAGCTCGACTTCGTCAGGCAATACGTGCGCGTGGAGGAGCCCTTGCTCGGCGGCGAACTCGACTTCAGCATCCGCGTGGCCGACGGCGTCGACTGCCGCAGGGTGCTCATCCCGTCGATGTTCCTGCAGATTGTGGTGGAGAACGCCATCGTGCACGGGCTGAGCGGATGGGAGGGGCACAAGATGCTCCACATCGGCGTGGAGCACCGCGAGGGCGGGGTGGCCATCGACGTGACGGACAACGGCAAGGGATTCGAGCCCGTCGCACTGGCCCGTCGCACGCGCACGGGGTTTGATGTCATCCGCCAGACGCTGGCCTACGTGAACTACCGCAACCGGAAGAAGATGCTCTTCGACATGAGCAACGTCACCGCGCCCGACGGGCAACGCGCGGGATGCAAGGTGACCATCTTCATTCCCGACGAGTTTGAATTCCGGAACAAATAAACGAGAACCTTAAAAAATCTATAGCCAATGAAAGTCATCATCATCGACGACAACGTAAAGGCCGCTGAGGAGCTGAGGCAACGGCTCGGCGAGTACCCCGACATCACGGTGGAGGGCGTGGCCCACAATGGATTCGACGGGCTGTCGCTGGTGGGCGAGTTCCACCCCGACGTGCTCTTCCTGGACGTGGAGATGCCCGGCATCTCGGGCCTGGACTTCCTCGACCGGGTGGGATGGATTCACAACAAGCGGTGCCGCGTCGTGATGTACACGGCCTTTGCCGACTACATCCTCCCGGCCATGCGCAAGCTGGCCTTCGACGTGCTCCTGAAGCCTATCGTGAAGACTGAGCTCGACACCATCGTGGAGCGGCTCCGCGCCGTGCCCGCCGACATCGGCGACGAGAAGAACGCCATCAAGGAGTACATTCCCGGCAAGCTGCTGCTCTACACCAACTCCGTCGACTTCCGCGTCATCGACAAGGCCGACGTGGGACTCTTCCAGTACAGCAACGAGATGCGCTGCTGGGAGGCCCTGGTGGTGGGGCGCGCCAAGCCCGTGCACATGAAGCGGAGCATCAAGGCCGAGACGGTGACGGCCCTCGACGACCAGTTCGTGCAGGTGAGCCAGCGGTTCATCGTGAACATGAACTACCTCATCGAGGTGGTCGACGGCTGCTGCCGATTCTTCCCGCCGTTCGACAAGATTGACTATGTCACCGTGGGCCGGCTCTACCGCCGCCGCCTCACCAAGAAGTTCTTCTCGCTCTAGCCTGTCCCGAGCGTCCTTGCGGGCCGGCACAAGGCGGTGACGGGTGAAAGGTGGGCTCGGCCGGCCCGCCCCTTGCGCCCTTGCGGGCCGGCACGAGGCGCGGCTCCTGCACGTGGACACGACGCTGCGGCATGGAGAGAGTTCCGCTAAGGTTTTTTCTCGGTTTATCTTGTCTTGCCACGAACAGAAGGGTGGATGATAGTCGAAGTCATGAGAAGAAGGGTGAAGCATTGAAGAGGCCAGCATCTCTTATGCAAACGGAAATCCCCGGGGCGTGCCGTCGTTGAGGCATGGCCCGGGGATTCCTTGTTTCCGCCCCGCGCGGATGGATGCCCGCGGGGCGTAGGGGCGTCCGCCGTGCGGCGGCGGAAGCTACATCCCGATGGGACGGATGGAGAACGAGAACGTGCGGTCCTGGTAAGGCAGGCGGTAGGGCTGCAGCGGCCACGAGCCCCACGAGTCGGTGCCGCCCACGCCCATGTGGAATCCGTCGAGGAAGAGGTTCGTGAACTCCGACTTCCCCACCTGGTAGCTGTGCCGCTGGTGCTTCTCGGCGCCGTCGTCCAGGTCGGCTATGTTGTAGTGCAGCGCCGAGGCATAGAATGTGGCGGGCTCTCCCGCGGTGACGCGCAGTCCGAAGCCGTTGCCGTCGGTCTGCTCCCACCACCGCATGTCGCTCTTCGTGCCGTTCTCCTGCGGCCGGATGTAGGGGAAGAACTGCTCGTCGGCGGTCTGGCTGTAGACGCCCACGCGCTGGCAGTCCTTGCGGTCGGCATAGTTCTCCACGGGGCCGCGGCCGTAGTAGCGGCTCTTGTCCATGCCGTAGGGCAGCTGCAGGGCCACGCCGAAGCGGAACATGTCGCTGGCCTCCTTGTCGCCGGCCTTCATCTGCATGGTCACGTCCATGGCTCCCTGCCCGCCGGCGAGGGTGTAGGTCATGGTGAGCGCGGCCCCGATGTCGGGCAGCTGGTAGCTGGCGGCCACCTCCACCGTGCCCTGCCGCTTGTCCTTGCTCACCGTCAGCGCTTGCAGCGCGAGGGCGGGCTCCCGCCAGGCGGCGAACTTCTTCTGCATCTTGGCGCCCATGTCGTTGTCGGTGGGCGCGCGCCAGAAGTTGGGCCGGAGCGTTCCGCCCTCGCCCAGCAGGCTCTTGCCGTCCACCTCGTAGGCCGTGAGCCACCCCGTGGCGCGGTCGAAGGCCACCCGGGCGTGGCCGGCCTCCACCGTGATGGTGGGCTCGCCCTTCTTGTCGGTCACCTTGAATTTCGGCTTTTCGGCCACTTGGGCCAAGGCCGTCTCGGTGCAGTCGTCGCCCGTGGGTTCCAGCTGCGCATACGCCATGGTCTGTCCCGGGGCCAGGAGCGGCTCGCCGGCCTTCAGCTTGAAGTCCACGTTGAGCAGCAGCTCCTTGCCGTCAAGCTTCGCCGTGGGGTGGAAGTCCACGTGGTAGGCGCGGTGCTGCTGCGGGGCCACGTCGAGCTGCTCCACGACGCCGCTGTCCACGGGCTCGCCGGCGGCCAGCAGCGTCCAGCAGAGGCGGTAGTTGTCGAGGTTGCGGAAGAAGTACTCGTTCCTCACGTCGATGTCGGCCCCCTCCTGGTCGAAGTGCGCCGTGGTGGCCCAGATGTTCTGGTACTGGTAAGCCACCTCGTAGGCGTGGGGATTCATCTGCCGGTCGGGGCCGAGGATGCCGTTGCAGTTGAAGTTGTTGTCAGACGGGTCGTAGTCGTTGTAGTCGCCGCCGTAGGTGTATTCCTCCTGGTTTCCCGTGCCGGGCTGCAGCGATTCGGCCTTCCTCATGTAGTCGTCCAGGGTGCGGGCGGCGTTGAAGTCGGGCTTGCGGTGCAGTCCCTGGTCGACGAAGTCCCAGTCGAATCCCCCCTGGAACTTCGGGTACTTGCGCACGAGCTGCCAGTATTCCTTCAAGTTGCCGCCCGAGTTGCCCATGGTGTGGTTGTACTCGCACTGTATGAGGGGCCGCGTCTGCGTGGTGTCCTCGCAATATTTCAGGCAGTTGGCCACCGAGTAGTACATCGGGCAGAAGATGTCGGAGTCGTAGCCGCCTCCCCACAGGCCGCGCTCGTACTGCACGGGGCGGCTCGGGTCCTCACTCTTGATCCACTGGTAGGCCTCGACGAAGTTCCGGCTGTTGTCGGTTTCGTTGCCCAGGCTCCAGACGATGATGCTCGGATGGTTGAAGTAGATGCTCACATTGTGCTGGTTGCGCTCCATGATTTGCTTGGCAAACTGCGGCTGCGCGGCCTCGGTCGACTGGTCCTTGCTGTATCCGAAGCCG
>CAZVWX010000073.1:0-1272 GCA_964631105.1 uncultured Prevotella sp.
CCCGGGCGGAAAAACGCCACAGGGGCGCCCGGGCCCGCACTAGGCACGGCCCCCACAGTTACAACGGATATGCCCAACGGTCAGCCCCCGCCGGGGCTGCATGGCTTACGCGGGCGCGGCGGGGTGATGGCACGCGTTGTCAGTCGCGGGAGGGGCTATGAGAGCCTCAAGGAAATCGTGCGGCGCAAGGACGGGAATGACAGCCCCCTCAAAATCTGAAACATTGCGGGTGACAATATAGTCGGCCTTGCAGCTCATGGCACAAGCATGCTGCATCCCGTCCTCAAAGTCATCAAACGCTGATGCAACGGACGATTCTATTGTAGACCTGTCGACAACCGTGACATTGCAGTACCGGATGAAGTTGGAGATGGAAAGCTTGATGGCAGCAGAGTCGTTACGATAATGCTTTGCCATCAGGTAGCTGGCCGTAGCAAACGACATGGATGCCACGTAGAGCTTGACCTTGTTGTTGATGGCCAGGCTTACAATAAGTGCTGAGTCTTCAAAGAACCCGGACCGATGCGCCAGATAATCCACCAGGACGTTGGTGTCGAGGAACACCCGAATCATTTATACTTCTCCTCCCATATCCTATGTATGGCAGCCTTGTCGTCGATTGCCGGGCCACCCTTCAAGTTCTTGACAATGTCCAAGGCTATCGGGTCGATTACCAAGTCGGCCCTGGTGATTCTGTTTTTCTTTTCCGCTCTGACAATCTTGTTTACATAACGGCTTATCCGCTCAATGAGGTTGGCATCATCGATGCTCTGTATGGAGTCCAACAAGGAGGCTTTCATTTCAATCGCTGTCATATGAACATGCTTTTTAGGTTGCATCTTTCTGCAAAGATAAGAAAAAGAATCGTATCGAGCAACTTGGTTTCCACTTTTTGCGTTATTTTTTTGACTTTGCTTTATTCTTGGCAGGGCGCCTTTATGTGACCCGCATCCGTGACAACATCATGCAGTCGAACGCCCCCGCGGGCGTGCTTCTCCTTTTTTGAAGAAAAACACAGATGGACATCTTGCGCCATGGCCGCAAGAGAAAAACCGAGATAAACCCTGGCCGTCATGAAGGAATAATAGGCGGACACCACCCACCTGGCCGTCATGAGGAATAACAAGCGAACCCCACCCATAGCCCCTCGCACTGCATCCGAAACGTCGCTCCTATTCATGGGGATTGATTTTAACATGATTGTTTTCAACATGAATGCCCATGAATGAAACACGAATTGTCCATCAATCCATTCATGAGAAATTCATGGGG
>CAZVWX010000073.1:1372-6932 GCA_964631105.1 uncultured Prevotella sp.
CATTCGTGTTTATAGAAAGAGACTGCTTCATCAATCCATTCATGAGAAATTCATGAGAAATTCATGGGGCATTCGTGTTTATAGAAAGAGACTGCTTCATCAATCCATTCATGAGAAATTCATGGGGCATTCGTGTTTATAGAAAAGAGAGTGTCGCCAAGGTTTTTCTCGGTTCATCTCTCCCCTTGGCGGGACAAGGCTTGCCGACAGGCAAGCTGCCGGAAGGACTGGACAGGAAGGACGTGAGCACAAAGCTCACGGGCCGCCGTGGACAGTCCTTACGGCAGCATGCGGACGACAGGACGCATGACGTCCCGCCAAGGGGAGATGTTCATCCCGGTTTTTCTTCATATTCGCTGCGCAGGTCCTGCCCCGCCGGGGCAGAGGGGGATGGGGTCGCCACACCCCAGTCTGCGGTCGTTTCACTCCCTTAGCCTGGGGTTTCTCATGGTTCAGCCCCGCCGGGGCTGCATGGCTGACACGGGCATTCGTGTTTGAAGAAAAGAGAATGTCGCCAAGGTTTTTCCCGGTTTTTCTCTTGCGGTCATGGGGCAGGGGCAGGCTCCGCCTGGCCGTTGTCATGCTTTGCCGCGGGCGGCATGAGCCCCGGGCTCATGCAAGAACGTGGCAAAACAGGACAACAAATGCGGCCCCGAGGCCGCATTTCTGCTCCATGCCGCAAGATGTCTTTCTGTGTTTTTCTTCAAAAAGGAAAAGGCCATTCGCTTGCACAACTCGGAAAAAAGCCGTAAGTTTGCAGCAAACTTCCCGACAGGACGGAAACCCGGCACTGCAAACGACCGAAACCTGCAAACGTCCGGCAACTGCAAACAGGCGGAGGCCTATATAATATAATAAGGTGGGGCCGCCGCAAGGGAAGCGGACAACAACAGGACTACACCAACGCTATCAGAAAAAGACATGAAGACCGTCAGACCGAAGAAAAACCTGGGGCAACACTTCCTGACCGACCTCGACATCGCCCGCCGCATCGCCGACACCGTGGACGCGTGCCCGGGGCTGCCCCACCTCCAGGATGGGCAGCCCCGGGCACGCGTCCACGGTGTCGACATCGCCCGCCGCATCGCCGACACCGTGGACGCGTGCCCGGGGCTGCCCATCCTGGAGGTGGGGCCCGGCATGGGCGTGCTCACGCAGTTTCTCGCCACGAAGGGGCGCCCGCTGAAGGTGGTGGAGCTCGACGGCGAGTCGGTGGCGTGGCTCCACGCCCACTACCCCACCCTCGCCGACGGCATCATCGCCGCCGACTTCCTGCGCCTGGACCTGGGCGCGGTGTTCGGCGGCGGCCCGTTCGTGCTCACGGGCAACTACCCCTACGACATCTCGTCGCAGATCTTCTTCAAGATGCTGGAGAACCGCGACCTCATACCCTGCTGCACGGGGATGATACAGCGCGAGGTGGCGCAGCGGCTGGCGTCGCCGCCGGGGAGCAAGGCCTACGGCATCCTCTCGGTGCTGGTGCAGGCGTGGTACGACGTGGAGTACCTCTTCACCGTTGACGAGGGCGTCTTCAACCCGCCGCCCCGGGTGAAGTCGGCGGTGGTGCGGCTGCGGCGCAACGCCACGACGCGGCTGGGGTGCGACGAGGCGCTCTTCCGCCGCGTGGTGAAGACGGTGTTCGGTCAGCGTCGGAAGATGCTGCGCGTGAGCCTGCGCCAGCTGTTCAGCCGCGACACCATGCCCGGGCCCGACTTCTTCGGCCTCGACATGATGACGCGGCGCCCCGAGCAGCTCGGCGTGGCCGATTTCGTGGCGCTGACCAATCTTTTGGCGCAAATCATTGCGTAATTGGAATTTTTTGCCTAAATTTGTCCACTGAAACCACAACACGACAACGATATGATAGACGTAAAGCAAACACTGAAAGACGCCGAGGTCCGCATGAAGAAGACCGTCGGCTACCTGGAGACCGAGCTGGCGCGCATCCGCGCCGGGCGCGCCAACGTGGCCATCCTCGACGGCGTGCGCGTGACGGCCTACGGGCAGAAGGTGCCGCTGAACCAGGTGGCCAACGTCACCGTGGCCGACGCGCGCACCATCGCCATCCGCCCCTGGGACCGCAAGCAAATCCGCGACATCGAGAAGGGCATCATGGACAGCGGCGTGGGCATCACGCCGGAGAACAACGGCGAGGTGATACGCCTGAGCCTGCCGCAGCCCACCGAGGAGCGGCGCCGCGAGCTGGTGAAGCAGTGCAACAAGATAGGCGAGCGGGCGAAGGTGGAGGTGCGCAACGTGCGCGCCGAGGTGAAGGACAAGCTGAAGAAGGCCATCAAGGACGGCCTGTCGGAGGACAACGAGAAGGACGCCGAGGGCGACCTGCAGAAGGCCCACGACCGCTTCGTGAAGGACATCGAGGCCCTGCTCGCGGCGAAGCAGAAGGAGATCATGACGGTGTGACGCGCGGACTCGTCATCAAGAACACGGGCAGCTGGTACACGGTGAAGACCGCCGGGGGGCGCGTGGTGGACTGCAAGGTGAAGGGAAGCTTCCGCCTGAAGGGCATCCGCAGCACCAGCCCCGTGGCGGTGGGCGACCACGTGTGCATCGACATCAACGCCGAGGGCACGGGGCTCATCACCGACATCGCCGACCGCCGCAACTACATCATCCGGCGGGCGTCGAACCTGAGCAAGCAGAGCCACATCCTCGCGGCCAACGTGGACCAAGCGCTGCTGATGGTGACCACGGCGCACCCGGCGACGAGCACGACGTTTGTGGACCGCTTCCTCGCCGGCGCCGAGGCCTACCGCGTGCCGGTGGTGCTGGCGCTGAACAAGCAAGACCTGTCCACCGGCGGCGAGCGGCGGCGGGGCGACGAGCTCATGGCCGTCTACGCCCGGATGGGCTACACCTGCCTGCGGCTCTCGGCGCTCACCGGCGAGGGCGTGGAGGCGCTGCGCCCCCTGCTGGCGGGCCGCGTGACACTGCTCAGCGGCCACAGCGGCGTGGGGAAGTCGACCCTCATCAACCGCCTCGTGCCCGGGGCCGGCCTGCGCACGGCCCCCATCAGCGAGGCCCACGACACGGGCACCCACACCACCACCTTCAGCGAGATGCTGCCCCTGGAGGGCGGCGGCTGGCTCATCGACACGCCGGGCATCAAGGGCTTCGGCACCTTCGACATCGCGCCGGCGGAGCTGACGAGCTACTTCCGCGACATCTTCGCCGCGGCGCAGGGCTGCCGGTTCTCCAACTGCACGCACACCCACGAGCCGGGATGCGCCGTGCGCCAGGCCGTGGAAAGCGGCGACATCGCGCCGAGCCGGTACGCGTCCTACCTGAGCATGCTCGGCGACGAGGATGAGGACAAATACCGCCCGGCATACTAAAAACATCTAGGAAACATGAAGACTTACTGGAACATCGAGGGCAGCCTCAGGGCCATCAGCGCATGGCAGCCCAACTGCTGGATTCAGGTGACATGCCCCACCGACGACGACCAGCGCGTGCTGGAGGAGCAGTACAGCATTCCCGACTACTTCCTTTCCGACATCAGCGACACCGACGAGCGGGCACGCTATGAGTATGACGACGGATGGATGCTCATCATCCTGCGCATACCCTACGTGAAGGAAATCCGCTCGCGCACGCCCTACACCACGGTGCCGCTGGGCATCATACACAAGCGCGACGTGACCATCACGGTGTGCTACTACGAGACGAACATGATGATCGACTTCGTGAGCTACCAGCAGAAGCGGGGCGTGGGATTCACCGACTATGTGGACCTGACGTTCCGGCTCTTCCTCTCGTCGGCGGTGTGGTACCTGAAGCGGCTGAAGCAAATCAACACGCTCATAGAGAAGTCGAAGCACAACCTGGACCACGACGTGAACAACGAGAGCCTCATCGGCCTGTCGCGGCTGCAGGACTCGCTGACCTACTTCATCACGTCCATCCGGGGCAACGAGAACCTGCTGCAGAAGCTGAAGTTCAAGCTGCAGGTGGACGAGCTGGACGCCGACCTCATCGAGGACGTGAGCATCGAGATGACGCAGGCGCGGGAGACGACGTCCATCTACTCCGACATCCTGGAGTCGACGATGGACACCTACTCGTCGATCATCAACAACAACATGAACACCACGATGCGTACGCTCACCTCGGTGAGCATCATCATGATGTTCCCCACGCTCATCGCCAGCCTCTTCGGCATGAACCTCATCAACGGGATGGAGACCAACCGCTACGGGTTCCTCATCGCGCTGGTGCTGAGCGTCACGGTGAGCGGCATCATCTGGTTCGTGCTGCGCTTCAAGCGCCTGCTGTGAGGGGGGCTTCTCCTTTTTTGAAGAAAAACACAAAGGGACATCTTGCAGCCAATGGGCGCAAGAGAAAAACCAAGATAAACCCTGGCCGTCATGAAGGAATCATAAGCGAACCCCACCCATAACCCTCACACTGCATCCGAAACATCGCTCCTATCCTTGAGGATTATTTTTAACATGAATGTCCATGAATGAAACACGAATTGTCCATCAATTCATTCGTGGGCATTCGTGGGCATTCATGGGCATTCATGGGCATTCGTAGGCATTCGTAGGCATTCATGGGCATACATGAGCACCCAGGCGCATGAACGCCCTTTCAGGGCGTGCGGGCCGGCACGAGGCACGGCTCCTGCAGTGGACAAACGCAGGCACGGCCCCTGCAAGTGGACAAACGCAGCGGAAATGTGGCGACGGCACAGCGCACATCGCACCCACGCACGGCGCATCCGCACACGGCGCGGCACGGGTCTACGTGCATCCCATGGCGGGCACACGGGGCTCAATCCCCGTCGCCCTCAGCCTGCTGCGCCTCGGCGGCACGGGCCTCCTCGGCCTTCCGCTTCGCCTCGGCGCGGGCGCGGGCCTCCTTGGCCTTTCTGATTTTCTCGACGGAGAGAATCTTGTCGGCCGAGGAGTCGATGCTCGATGAGTCGATGGGCAGCACGGTCTCCTCGCTGTGGTTCGATGTGTCGGGCTCGAAGACGTCGGCCGCCACGGTGTCGCCCAGTCCGGGGTCCGGTGGCGGCGTCTGCCGGCACGACGTCGCCAGGGCGGCGCCGAGCAGCAGACAGCCAAAGGCAAACTTCCTCATCGTCGTCGGCCTCCCGCTCACTCCGCCTCCGTGGCGGCGAAGTCCTTCAAGTCGCCGGCCTGGAAGGCCATCACATAGGCGTGGTGCCCGACGACCTCCTCCTCGGCCTGCCGCACGAAGACGTTGGCGCTCTTGGCGAAGAGTTCCGGCGCCTTCGAGGCGTCGTCGATGAGGAGCAGCGAGAGCACGATGTCGCCCGTCATGTCGTACAGGCGCCGTGCCAGGAAGTCGTGCTCGTCCTGGCTGCCGTCACCCTTCACCTTCTCCACGGCCTCCTCGTAGAGGGGGACGAGCTTCTCCACGCGAGCCTTCAGCGGCTTCATGCCGTCGGCCGCCTCCTGCTCCAGCATCTCCTTGATGATGGCCAGGTAGGTGCCGTTGGTGATGTAGCGGATGGCGGCCACCACCTGCAGCTGCGTCGTCCCCTCGTAGATGGAGAAGATGCGTGCGTCGC
>CAZVWX010000074.1:0-6892 GCA_964631105.1 uncultured Prevotella sp.
GCCCAAGAGCGCACGCAGCTGGGCGCCAACAACGTGCAAATAGGGCGGCGCATGGTGTCGTTCACCGGCAACAAGGAAACCATGTACCGGGCTAACTTCCAACTGCACACGGCGATACGAATCCTAAAGCCGATAGCTCACTTCAAGGCCCGGTCGGCCGAGGACATGTACGACGAAGTGAGGAAAATAGACTGGAGCAAATACATTGAGGAGGGCAAGACATTCTCGGTGGACTCGGTGGTCTACAGCGACGACTTCCGCAACTCGCGCTTCGTCACTTACAAGGTGAAGGACGCCATCGTGGACCAGTTCCGTGAAAAGACGGGCAAAAGGCCCAACATCAGCGTCACCAACCCCGACATCAGACTCAACATACACATCGCCGAGGACAACGCCACGCTGAGCCTGGACTCCAGCGGCGAGAGCCTGCACCGGCGGGGGTACCGCCAGGAATCGGTGGAGGCACCGCTCAACGAGGTGCTCGCCGCTGGAATGATTCTGATGACGGGATGGCACGGCGAGTGCGACTTCATCGACCCGATGTGCGGCTCGGGCACGCTGCTCATCGAGGCCGCACTCATCGCAAGGAACATCTCGCCGGGCGTGTACCGCAAGGAGTTCGCCTTCGAGAAATGGCCCGACTTCGACGAGAACCTCTTCGACGCCATCTACAACGACGACTCGCAGGAAAGGGAGTTCAACCACCACATCTATGGATACGACGCCGACATCAAGGCGGTGAACACGGCACGCATCAACGTCAAGGCGGCGGGGCTCTCCAAGGATGTCAGCGTGGAGGAACGCGACTTCAAGGACTTCACGCAGCCGGCCGAGAAGAGCATCATGGTGACCAACCCACCATATGGAGAACGCATCTCGACACCCAACCTGCTGGCCACCTACCACATGATTGGCGAAAGGCTGAAGAACGCCTTCAAGGGAAACGAGGCCTGGATTCTCTCCTACAGGGAAGAATGCTTCCAGGCCATCTCCTTGAAGCCCTCGCTGAAAATCCCGGTCTACAACGGCTCGCTGGAGTGCGAATTCAGAAAATACGTGATGTTCGACGGCACCATGCGCGATTTCAGGGCCGACGGCGGCATCGTGAAAACCGAAGAGGAGAAACGCGAGATGGCCGAAAAGCACCGCTTCAAGAAGAACCGGGAATTCAAAAAACGGCTTGAGGAGGAAGAGGCCAACGAGGAAGGCGACATCAGAACGTTCACCTTCCACAAGCCAACCCTCGGCTCCAGATACGATGACGAGCACCACGACCGGAGACACTTCGACCGGTACAAGGGCGACCGAAGGGGCCGGCGCGACTTCGGCGAAGAACGACGCGACTTCAAAGGCGAACGGAAGGACTTCGGCGGCGAACGGAAGGACTTCCGGGGCGACAGGCGCGACTTCAAAGGCGACGCCCGCGGACCCAAGGGTGGAGGACGGCGGTTCGACCGCGACGGACGGCGCGACGGGACGTACAACCGATTCAAGAGAAGAAACGACCATGAGGAATAAAGCGACAAAGAGCCTGCCCAGTGCCATCAAAATGGGGCTGCTCCTGCTGGCAATGACCATGACAACAACGATAAAGGCACAGGACGAACACATACTGACGCTGGAGGACTTGAACTTCGGCGGCAACAATTACCACAACAGGATTCCCCAAAACCGCTGGACAACGTGGTGGGGGGACAAGCTCGTGAGGCTGGATGCCGAGGAATGCTTCCTTGTCGACCTGAAGACGGGACGCGAAAGAAGCCTCTTCACACAAGACGAACTGAACAAAATCAAGGGTGTCGACACCATCCCCTCGCTCTTCGACGCCTCCTTCCCCGTGGCCGGAAAGACCATTGTGAAGGTGGGCCGGCAACTCATCGACTGGAAAAAGCGAACCGTAGAGAACGACCCCACACCGCGGGCCTGGGTGAAGGACAACCAACTCTGGGTGAGCAACGAGCAGGGCAACGAGCGGCAGCTCACCACCGACGGAAGCCGTGACATCGTCTACGGGCAAAGCGTGCACCGCGACGAGTTCGGAATCACGGGAGGCATCTTCTGGAGCCCGGAACACAAGCGGCTCGCCTTCTACCGGATGGACCAGAGCATGGTGACCGACTATCCACTTGTCGACATTCCCGAAGTTGACTGGAGTCCGGCACCGGGCGAGAGCCGGATTGCCAAACCCGCGCCAGAGAAATACCCCATGGCGGGAGAGACATCGCACAAAGTGACTGTCGGCATCTATGACACGGCCACGGGAGACACGCTCTATCTGAAGGCCGGCGACCCCACCGACCGCTATTTCACCAACATCGCGTGGAGCCCCGACAGCCGGACTGTCTATATGTTCGAGCTCAACCGCGACCAAAACGACTGCCGGCTGGTGAGCTACGACGCCACAACGGGAGAGAAAACAGCCGAACTCTACCGCGAAACCGACGCCAAATATGTGGAGCCCTTGCACCCCATTACGTTCCTGCCGTGGGACGACACGAAGTTCATCATGCAGAGCCAGAAGGACGGATACAACCATCTATACCTATTTAATATAAAGGGAGAGCAAATCAAGCAGATTACAAGCGGTCCCTGGGTGGTGCTCGACGTGCTCGGATTCGACACCCGGCGCCACGCCATCGTCTATGCGGGCAACGAGCTGAGCCCCCTCCAGCAAAACCTTTGGGTCGTGGATGTGGAGACGGGGAAGCGCGCACTGATGGACGACAACGGCAAGGGATGGCACCAGGGGAGCCTGAGCGGGAGCGGACGGTACATCGTAGACAACTACCAGACACCCACCACGCCACGCAAGATTGTGCTTGTCGACACCGAGAACGGGCGGCGAACACCTTATTTCACGGCTCCCGACCCATGGCAAGGCTTCACGCTGCCCACCTATGAGTGCGGAACCATCAAAGCCGCCGACGGCAAGACCGACCTCTACTATCGCCTGGTGAAGCCCACACACTTCGACCCGGCCAAGAAATATCCCACCATCGTCTATGTCTACGGTGGGCCGCACGCACACAATGTCGACGCCAGATGGCACTGGGCAAGCCGTGGATGGGAAACCTACATGGCCGAGAAGGGCTACGTGCTCTTCATCCTCGACAACCGGGGAAGCGAGAACCGGGGCAAGGAGTTCGAGCAGGTCACCTTCCGCCAGCTCGGACAGGTGGAGATGGAGGACCAGATGAAGGGGATTGACTTTCTCAAGACGCTGCCCTATGTCGACGCCAGCCGGCTCGGCGTACACGGATGGAGTTTCGGCGGCTACATGACCATCAACTTGATGACCAACCACCCCGACGTGTTCAAGGTTGGCGTGGCGGGAGGCCCGGTCATCGACTGGAAATGGTACGAGGTGATGTATGGCGAGCGCTATATGGACACACCGCAGGCCAACCCGGAAGGCTACGCCAGACGGTCGCTGCTCCCCTTGGCCAAGAACTTGAAGGGAAAGCTGCAAATCATCATCGGGGGCAACGACCCCGTGGTGGTTCCACAGCACGCTCTGTCGTTCCTTAAAGCTTGCATCGAGGCAGGAACGCAGCCCGACTTCTTCGTCTATCCCGGAGAGCCGCACAACATGCGTGGCCACCAGTCGACCCACCTACACGAGCGCATCAGCCAGTATTTCTTCGACTATCTGAAGTGACACACGGCCCTGGCCTCATCAACAAGGAAACCCATACAGACCATATTCAAAACCACCAAAGCCATGAAGATATTGCTGATAGGATCCGGGGGGCGCGAGAACGCGCTGGCCTGGAAGATTGCACAAAGCAAGAAATGTGAGAAACTCTATATCGCCCCGGGCAATCCCGGCACGGCGGGCATCGACTGCCAGGGCGGCGGCAAGAGCGAGAACGTCGCCATCGGCGCAGGCGACTTCGAGGGACTGAAGGCTTTCGCCGCCTCCAAAGGCATCGACATGCTCGTGGTGGGGCCCGAGGTCCCCCTCGTCAACGGCATCGCAGACTCCTTCAAGGCCGACTCCCGCACGGCCCGCATCGCCGTCATCGGGCCGTCAAGGCAGGGCGCACAGCTGGAGGGAAGCAAGGACTTCGCCAAGGCCTTCATGAAGCGGCACCACATCCCCACAGCCGCCTACGCCACCTTCGACGGCACCACCCTCGACGAGGGGCTCCGGTTCCTCGAAAGTCTGAATCCGCCCTATGTGCTCAAGGCCGACGGACTGGCCGCCGGCAAGGGCGTGCTTATCGTGCCCACAATCGACGAGGCAAAGAAGGAACTGCGCGACATGCTCGGCGGGCTCTTCGGCAACGCCAGCGCCAAGGTGGTGATTGAGGAGTTCCTGAGCGGCATCGAGTGCTCCGTGTTCGTGCTTACCGACGGACAGCACTACCAGCTGCTGCCCGAGGCCAAGGACTACAAGCGCATCGGCGAGCACGACACGGGTCTGAACACCGGCGGCATGGGCAGCGTGAGCCCAGTGCCCTTTGCCGACAAGGCCTGGATGCAGAAGGTGGAAGACCGCATCATCCGCCCCACCATCGACGGGCTGGCCGAGGAAGGCATCGACTACAAGGGATTCATCTTCTTCGGCCTCATCAACGTCGGCGGCGACCCGATGGTGATAGAATACAACTGCCGCATGGGCGACCCCGAGACTGAGACCGTGATGCTCCGCCTCAAGAGCGACATCGTCGACCTCTTCGAGGGTGTGGCGCAGGGCACGCTCGACCAGTGCCAGGTGGAGACCGACGAGCGCAGCGCCGTGTGCGTCATGCTCGTCAGCGGCGGCTATCCCGGCAAGTATGCCCAGGGATACCCCATCAGTGGCATCGACCAGGTGGAGGGTTCCATCGTCTTCCACAGCGGTACGGCCATGCACGACGGCCAGCTCGTCACCGACGGCGGACGCGTCATCGCCGTCTCGTCGTATGGCGTCGACAAGGCCGAAGCCTTGAAGAAGAGCTTCGCCGAGGCCCAGAAAATTCACTTCAAGGACAAATATTTCCGCTCCGACATCGGAAGCGACCTGTAAAAACGGGGCACCGCCTTGCAGAAGAAGAGATTACAAAACAGGATGGCGCAGAGCCGCATGGTCCTGCCCGTTGCCGCGGTCTACGCCCTGCTTGTGTGGGTGGCCGGCGGACTGGTGAGCCGTGCGCTGCTCCCGCAGCTCGTCTGCTCGGCCCTGGCCACCTACTTCATGGTGGAGCTGAACAACCGCAACGCCCTCATCCGCATCTACAGCCGCATGGTGTCGTGCGCCTTCCTGGTGCTCACGGTCATGGCCAACTTCATGTTCCCGTCGCTCCAGGCCTACATCGTCCAGCTCTGCTTCGTGGCATTCTATGCTTTCCTCTTTCCCTGCTACCAGCGCAAGCAGTCGCAAGGCGTGACATTCTACGCCTTCTTCTGCCTCGGACTGGCCTCCACCGTCTACGTCCACATCCTCTTCTTCGTACCCCTGTTCTGGATATTCACGGCCACTTATATCCAGTCGCTCTCCCTCCGCGCATGGATGGCCTCGCTCTTCGGCCTGGCCCTGCCCTACTGGTTTGTAGCCGGCTACCTCGTCTACATCGGCCAGATAGAGTTGCTGCCCGCCCACTTCTCGGCTCTGGCCACATTCGGCCCCGTGGCCGACTTCCACGGCATCGGTCTTCCGCGGCTCCTCACGCTGGGCTTCATCGCCCTGCTCGCCCTCGTCGGAGCCGTCCACTTCTTCCGCCACAGCTACAACGACAAAATCCGGACACGAATGCTCTTCAGCATCTTCACCTGGACCGCCGCCGCCACCCTGGCCTTCATCATCGCGCAACCCCAGCACCTGGACACGCTGCTCGGCCTGCTGATTGTGAACACAGCCCCCCTCATCGGGCATTACATCGCCCTCACCCACACCCGCTGGACCAACATCTCCGTCATACTCATCATGTGCGCTGCCCTCACACTCACCGCCCTCAACCTATGGACGCAGTAATCGACTTTCTCATGAACTGGGGCTACTGGGGCATGCTCGCAGCCGCATTCCTCGCCGGGAGCTTCTTCCCCTTCAGCAGCGAGGCGGTCCTGCTCGGGCTCATTGCCGCCGGTCTGAGTCCATGGAAGCTCGTAGCCTTTGCCTCGGTGGGCAACGTGGCCGGCTCCATGTTCAATTACGGAATAGGTCGGCTGGGGCGCATCGACTGGATAGAGAAATACCTCCACGTGAAGAAATCGAGCCTGGAGCGCGCCGAACGCTTCATGTCGGGTCACGGTGCCTGGATGGGCCTCTTCGCCTTCCTTCCCGTGCTGGGGTCAGCCATCACCATCACCCTGGGCCTCATGCGGGCCAACATCCCCATCTCGCTGCTGAGCATCACCATCGGCAAGGTGTCGCGCTACATCCTTCTGGTCTCGGGCGTATCCCTGTTGTTTCTCTGACGCTGACCGCAATCAGCCTCTCGCCGCTGCACCAGCGTCATGGAGAAACACTGGCGCCGCCCCCGCCCGTCAAAAAATTCCACACGTTTCCCTTTGCCGTTTCACGCTTTTGCATTACCTTTGCAATCAAATTCCGAAACAACTCAGACTTCAAGCAGAAAATACATGAAACAGTACAAGCTTGTGGACACCATTCTAGGTTGGGTGGCCTTCGTCATTGCCGCCTTCACCTACTGCTCCACCATTGAGCCGACAGCCAGCTTTTGGGACTGTCCCGAATTCATCGTCACGGCATTCAAGACTGAAATCGGGCATCCCCCAGGGGCCCCGTTCTTTGCACTCATGGGCAACTTCTTCACCCATTTCGCCTCCGACACCACCCAAGTAGCCAAGATGGTGAACACGATGAGCGCCCTGCTCAGCGCCACGTGCATCCTGTTCCTCTTCTGGACCATCACCCACCTGACACGCAAGCTCCTCCTCGACCGCTGGA
>CAZVWX010000075.1:0-6859 GCA_964631105.1 uncultured Prevotella sp.
GCCCTGCTCGAGGCCATGCAGGAGCACCAGGTGACCATCGGCGAGCGGACGTTCGCCCTGCCCGACCCGTTCCTCGTGATGGCCACGCAGAACCCTATCGAGCAGGAGGGCACATACCAGCTGCCCGAGGCGCAGGTGGACCGCTTCCTGCTGAAGGTGGTCATCGGCTACCCCACGATGGAGGAGGAGAAGCTCATCATCCGCGAGAACCTGCAGGGGTCGCTGCCCACGGTGTCGCCGGTGACCACCGCTGCCGACATCGTGCGGGCGCGGAAGGTGGTGAACGAGGTTTACATCGACGAGAAGATAGAGCAGTACATTGCCGACATCGTCTTCGCCACGCGCTATCCCGACCGCTACCAGATGGCGGAGCTGAAGGACATGATCACCTTCGGCGGCAGCCCCCGCGCCAGCATCGCCCTGGCCAAGGCCGCGCGGGCCTACGCCTTCATCAAGCACCGCGGCTATGTGGTGCCCGAGGACGTGCGCGCCGTGGCCCACGACGTGCTGCGCCACCGCATCGGGCTGAGCTACGAGGCCGAGGCCGCCAACGTGACGAGCGAGCAAATCGTGAGCAAGATTATCAACAAGGTGGTGGTGCCGTAGGCCTCGCGGCAGCCGGGAAAAAGGAGGTTGTGGAAATCATGCCTGTGAACACATCAGAAATCATCAGGAAGGTAAGGAAGATAGAAATCAAGACGCGCGGCCTGAGCCAGAACATCTTCGCCGGGCAGTACCATTCCGCCTTCAAGGGGCGTGGCATGGCGTTTGCCGAGGTGCGCGAGTACCAGTTCGGCGACGACGTGCGCGACATCGACTGGAACGTCACGGCCCGCTTCCACCGCCCCTTCGTGAAGGTGTTCGAGGAGGAGCGCGAGCTCACCGTGATGCTGCTCGTCGACGTGAGCGGCTCGCTCGACTTCGGCACGTCGCGCCAGATGAAGCGCGACATGGCCACCGAGATTGCGGCCACGCTGGCCTTCTCGGCCATACAGAACAACGACAAGATAGGGGTGGTGTTCTTCTCTGACCATGTGGAGAAATACATTCCGCCGAAGAAGGGGCGGAGGCACATCCTCTACATCATCCGCGAGATGCTCGACCTGCAGCCGCAGAGCCGCCGCACCGACCTGACCCTGGCGGTGGAGTTTCTCACGCGGGTGATGCGCCGCCACTGCACCGCCTTCGTCATCAGCGACTTCTACGACCGCGCGGGGCTGGCAAGGGGCGGCGGCCAGGAGGAGCCCGCCCTGCAGAAGGCGCTCGACGTGGCCAACCGCAAGCACGACGTGGTGGCCATACAGGTCTACGACCCCCTGGAGAGGCAGTTGCCCGACGTGGGGCTGATGCGCGTCAGCGACGCCGAGACGGGCCACGAGATGTACATCGACACCAGCAGCCGCAGGCTGCGGCAGGCCCACACCAGGGCGTGGATGGAGCAGGAGGAGGCGTTGCGCCAAGCCTTCAGCAGAAGCCGCGTCGACTGGACGAGCATCGCCACCAACGAGGACTTCGCCAAGGCGCTGCTCCTGCTCTTCCGCCAACGGTCGTGAGGGCCGAGCCCCTACAATAGAGAACAACCGCAGAAAATGAAAGTGAAGCCATTCATCATCAAGAACAAAGCCCGGGCACTGCTTGCCGTCATGCTGGGCATGGCCCTGCAGGCGTGGGGGCAGGTGCAGGTGTCGCAGAGCGTCGACTCGCTGGAGATGCCCATCGGCGAGCAGACGATGCTCCGGCTGACCGTGCAGATGCCCCGGGGAAGCCATGCCGTGCTGCCCTCCTACAAGCCGGGGCAGCAGATGGCGCCCGGCGTGGAGGTGGTGGCGCAAAGCGACCACGACACCACGGCCGTGGGCCACGGACGGGTGGAAGTGGGGCGCGACTACACGCTCACCTCTTTCGACGAGAAGGTCTACGCCCTGCCCGCCCTGAGGGTGAAGGTGGACGGCAAGCCCTACCAGGGCAACGCGCTGGCCCTGAAGGTGCTGGCCGTGGCCGTCGACACCCTGCACCCCAACCAGTACTATCCGCCCAAAGACGTGCAGGACAACCCCTTCAGCTGGAGCGAGTGGCGCCCCGTGGCGCTCATGAGCCTGCTCGTGCTGATGCTGGCCCTGGCGGCCTTCTACCTTCTCGCGCGGTTGAAGTCGGGCAAGCCCATCATCACCCGCATCAAGACCGTGAGGCACGTGCCCGCCCACACTAGGGCCTTGGGCGAGATAGACCGCATCAAGCGCGAGCACGTCGACGCCGAGGAGGGCTCCAAGGCCTACTACACGCGGCTGACCGACACCCTGCGGCATTACATCCAGAGCCGGTTCGGATTCAACGCCATGGAGATGACGAGCGACGAGATCATCGGCCACCTGCAGGAAAAGGCCGACCGGCAGATGACCGACGAGCTGCGCGAGCTCTTCCGCACCGCCGACCTGGTGAAGTTCGCCAAATACGAGACGCTGCTCAACGAGAACGACCGGAACCTGGTGAGCGCGGTGAGGTTTATCGACGAGACAAAGACCAACGAGGAGGAGCGTGAGGAACGCGTCCTCCCCCCGCTGAGCCACGACGACCTGGCGGCCCGCCGGGCGCGGCGGCAGGCAAAGGTGGCGCTCGCGCTGGCCTGCGCCGTCGCCGCGGCACTGCTCGCCGCCGTGGTCTGGCGTGTGGCCGCCCTGCTGATGTGAGGCTCGGGGGTCGTAAGAAAAAACAACGAAGAAGAAAAATGGAATTCGCAAACAAGGCATACTTCCTGCTCCTGCTCCTGCTCATACCTTATATAATATGGTATTTCCTCTACCGGAAGAAGCGCGAGCCCACATTCCGCATGAGCGGCACGTGGCAGTACCGGTATGCGCCGCGCAGCCTCCGCACAAGGCTCGTCCACCTGCCCATGCTGCTGCGGTGCCTGGCCTTCACGCTCGTCGTCGCCGTCATGGCGCGTCCGCAGACCCACACCGCGTGGGGCACGAAGACCGTGGAGGGCATCGACATCATGCTGGCCATGGACGTGAGCACGAGCATGCTGGCCGAAGACCTGAAGCCCAACCGCATCGAGGCGGCCAAGGACGTGGCCACGGAGTTCATCAACGGCAGGCCCGACGACAACATCGGGCTGACCATCTTCTCGGGCGAGGCCTTCACGCAATGCCCCATGACGACCGACCACGCCAGCCTGCTCACCCTCCTCAATGGCGTGAGCACAAGCCTCGTCACCCAAGGGCTCCTGCAGGACGGCACGGCCGTGGGCATGGGGCTGGCCAACGCCGTGAGCCGCCTCAAGGACAGCAAGGCCAAGAGCAAGGTGGTGATTCTCATCACCGACGGAAGCAACAACACGGGCGACATCTCGCCCCTCACCGCCGCGCAAATCGCCAAGAGCATGGGCATCAGGGTCTACACCATCGGCGTGGGCACCAACAAGGTGGCCCCTTACCCCATGCCCGTGGCCGGCGGCGTGCAATATGTGAACATGCCCGTGGAGATTGACACGCAGACGCTGAGGCAAATCGCCCAGACCACCGACGGCAACTTCTACCGCGCCACCAACAACCGCGAACTGAAGCAAATCTACCACGACATAGACAAGTTGGAAAAGACGAAGATGAACGTGAAGCACTTCTCCACCCGATACGAGGCCTACCAGCCCTTCGCGCTTGCCGCACTGGTGGTGCTGCTTGCCGAAATCCTGCTCAGAACCACATGGTTGAGGCGGATTCCCTAGGCTCCGCCCTGCCGTCGGAGGCAGGCCGGGTGAGAGGAAAAGCCCCGGGGGCGCGAAGGCGCCACCGGGGGCGTGAAAAAAGGAAAGGAAAAAATGTTTAGATTTGAAGACCCCACATATCTATGGCTCTTGCTGGCCATCCCCCTGCTGACCCTGGTATGGGTGGGCGGAACCATCATCAGGCGCAGGCGCACACGGCGCATGGGCGACCTGCGGCTGGTGCGCCTGCTCATGCCCGGCGTGTCGCGCTTCCGCCCCGTGCTGAAATTCGCCCTCCTCATGGCGGCCGTCTTCGTGCTCGTGCTCATCATCGCCCGCCCGCAGACCGGCGGCAAGGTGTCGAGCGAGAAGCGCGAGGGCATAGAGACCATCGTGTGCATGGACATCTCCAACTCCATGCTCGCACAAGACGTCACGCCGTCGCGACTGATGAAGAGCAAGATGCTCATGGAGAACCTGATAGACCATTTCACCAACGACAAGATTGGGCTCATCGTCTTTGCCGGCGAGGCCTATGTGCAACTGCCCATCACGGCCGACTACGTCTCGGCGAAGATGTTCCTTGACAACATCGACCCCTCGCTCATCCAGGCCCAGGGCACCGACATCGGCGGGGCCATCCACCTGGCCATGCAGTCGTTCACCAAGGCCGACAACGTGGGGCGCGCCATCATCGTCATCACCGACGGCGAGGACAACGAGGCCCAGGGCGAGCGGTGGGCCAAGGCGGCCCGCGAGAAGGGTGTCAATGTCTACATCCTCGGCATTGGCAGCACCAAGGGAGCCCCCATCCCCATCGACGGCGGCTACTTGAAAGACCGCCAGGGCAACACCGTGATGACGGCCTTGAACGAGGACATGTGCCGCCGGCTGGCCCAGGCGGGAAGCGGGCAATACATCCACGTGGACAACACGAGCGACGCCGAGCGCCGGCTCAATGCCGACCTGGCCAGGCTGCAAAAGGGGCAGACGGGCTCCGTGGTCTACAGCTCCTACACCGAGCAGTTCCAGGCCTTCGGATGGGTGCTCATCGCGCTGCTGGCGGCCGAGACGTGCATCATGAGCCGGAAGGGCTCGCGGCTGGCCGGCCTGCACCTTTTCAGCCGGCGAAACGGGCAGGGAAAGGAGGCGGCGCTATGAGACGCATCCTGGCGAGAATCCTCCCCGCAATCCTCTTGTCCGTCTTCCTTCCACAAGCCGCGGGCGCACAATCCGACCGCACCCTCATCCGGCAGGGCAACCGCAGCTATCGTGCGCAGAAATGGACCGACGCTGAGACCAGGTACCGGAAGGCCGTGGCCCGTAACCCCGACAACGCGCAGGCAACATACAACCTCGGGTGCGCCCTCCTGGCACAGCAGAAGGACTCGGCGGCCATGGAGCTCTTCCAGAAGGCCGCCCAAATGGAGAAGGCCCCCGTGCGCAAGGCCAAGGCCTACCACAACATGGGGGTGGTCTGCCAAAACCACCAGCAATACGCGCAGGCCATCCAGGCCTACGAGATGGCCTTGCGGAACAACCCCCACGACAACGAGACGCGCTACAACCTCGCCTTGTGCAAGAGGCAGCTGAAAAACCAAAAGGACAACAACAAGAAGCAAAACCAGAACGGAAAAAGCAAGCAAGACCAGAACGGAAAAAACAAGCAAGACCAAAACGGAAAAAGCAAGCAAGACCGGAAAGGCAAGAACAACCAGGACGACCAGCAACAGCAAGGCCGGCAGCCCAAGGGGCAGATGAGCCGCGAGAACGCCGAGCAGCTCCTCAATGCCGCCGTCCAGCAAGAGGAGGCTACGAAGCAGCGCATGAAGAAGGCGGCCCGCCAGTCTGGCCGCCGGCAGCTGGAAAAGAACTGGTGATGAAAGCGAGGAGGAAGATGATGATGAAAAAGGTTGGCTATACATGTTGGGAATGCCTCAGGACGGCACTGCTCGTGGCGTGCCTGATGCTCCCGGCGGCAATCCGCGCACAGCAAATTGCCGTGCATGCGCCACGGCGCGTGTCGGCCGGCGAGAACTTTCAGATAGCATACACCGTCAACACGCAGAACGTTGAGGCGTTCAGGGCCGGGAACATCCCCCAGGGGCTTGAGGTGATTGCCGGACCATACACCTCATCGCAGTCCAGCTTCCAAATGGTGAACGGCCACACGAGCAGCTCGTCGTCGGTCACCTACACCTATACGCTCTATGCCGCCAAGGACGGAGCCTACACCATCCCCGCGGCCCACGCCACGGTGGGCGGGAAGCGCATCGCCTCGCCGGCCTTGAAAATCAACGTCACGGGGCAGGCCCAGCCGCAAGCCCAAGGCCGGCGCCCCAGCATGCACCAGGACGACGAGGACGAACCGCACCCGAGGAAGGCCGGGTCGGCCATCACCTCCAGGGACCTCTTCATCCGTGTCACGGCCAGCAAGCAGCGCGTGCACGAGCAGGAGCCCGTGCTGCTCACCTACAAGGTGTACACGCTCGTCGACCTCACCCAGCTGGAGGGCAAGATGCCCGACCTGAAGGGATTCCACACCCAGGAGGTGCCCCTGCCGCAGCAAAAGACGTTCCACACCGAGCGCGTGGGAGGCAAGGCCTACAAGTGCGTCACGTGGAGCCAATACGTGATGTACCCGCAGATGACGGGCAAGCTGGAGATTCCCTCCATCACCTTCAAGGGCATCGTGGTGATGGAAAACAGGAGCGTCGACCCCTTTGAGGCTTTCTTCAACGGCGGATCGGGCTATGTGGAGGTGAAGCGCGACATCCAGGCGCCGGGTGTCACCATCCAGGTGGACCCGCTGCCGCAGCGCCCGGCCAACTTCTCGGGCGGCGTGGGCAAGTTCAACATCTCGGCCTCGCTCAGCAAGCAGGAGGTGAAGGCCGGCGAGCCCGTCACGCTGCGCGTCGTCGTGGGCGGCGTGGGCAACCTGAAGCTGCTCAAGCAGCCCGTGGCCAGCTTCCCCAAGGACTTCGACAAATACGACGCCAAGGTGACCGACAAGACGCGGCTCACCGCCAGCGGCGTGGAGGGCAACATGGTCTACGACTTCCTCGCCGTGCCGCGCAACCAGGGCAAATACACCCTGCCGCCCGTCAGCTTCGTCTACTATGATGTCAACGAGAACCGCTACAAGACCATCCGCAC
>CAZVWX010000076.1:0-6857 GCA_964631105.1 uncultured Prevotella sp.
AGCGTACCTTATTGAAAGGTACTGCAAACCGAAGACAATACAAAATGAATTTCATTCATTTTTATGGTTGAGGTGAAGCGTACCTTATTGAAAGGTACTGCAAACCGAAGACAATACAAAATGAATTTCATTCATTTTTATGGTTGAGGTGAAGCGTACCTTATTGAAAGGTACTGCAAACCGAAGACAATACAAAATGAATTTCATTCATTTTTATGGTTGAGGTGAAGCGTACGGCGATGCGCTTTGCGCCGGGCACAAAAAAAAATTGATTGTCTCACGACAATCAATCTTTCCATTAACCTTAATAATCTAATACCATGAAAAACACGGTGCAAAATTAGTGAATTTACATGAACCCGCAAACCTTTTCCGATTGTTTTTCCATGGCTTTAATTTTCTTTAAAGGAAATGCCGTCCCATTTTAGTTTTCTTTGCATTCGTATGACCTCCAATGCCTTGCGTTGCGCTTTGTTGACCAGCGGAAGTGCCAGCTGAAGGGTGAGCGTGTCGTCGGAGGGCGACAAGGTGGCATACACCATCGCGGGCTCTATCAGAGCACGAAGCTCGTCGAAGCGTTCCTGGCTCATGGTGTCGGGGCGCACCAGATAGGCGTCGATGGTGAACCCTTCGCCTTCGGGCAGAAGAGATTGCGGCAGACGCGGCATGGGAAGCGGTTGCCACGCCTGGGTGAAGAAGCGCACCACGCTCTCGCTTTCGGGCGCCGACACGGTGAGCGCCATGCATATCAGGCTGTCGCCTTGCGCAGAAGGCAAAAGGCGCAACTGCATGCGCGAGCATGAGCTCAACGACACATCGGCGTAGTTGGATGTCAGGGTGTCGAGCGACGTGTTGCCGTCGAGCAGGTTTTTCACCTGGGCCTTGACGTGCATGTCGGCAAAGTCAATCATTTCCTGCCGGAGGTTGGCATTAAGGTAGGGCACGATGGAGTCGGGCATGGACTGCCAGAGCGCACGCATTGACTTGGCCGGCAAGGCCTGGGCCGTGGCGAGAAAGGCCAGGGTGATGAGGAAAGACTTGATGCTCATGATGGATGGTGTTTGGGAATGAAGTTGAACGGGCCGTAGCGCAACTGACAAAGCCAGCGCCCGCGGCGCGGAATGACATAGACCGTGAAGAGGCCGCCCATGCCGTCGGGAGCCTGCCCGCCGACATAGAAAGGCGTATGGTCGTCTTCCTCGTCGTAGGACACCATATAGGTCCGGCTCAGCTTGTCGGCCACCTGGCGGGCTGCTTGTACGGCGGAGTCTTTCGATGCGCAGGGAATGGAGAAGCGGGCTTGGTTGAAATAGCTCCGGGAACCGCCATACTGGAAGTCAAACTCCAGCGTGTCGAAGTGGAAGCCGTCGTAGTCTTTGCCGCGATAGACCACCCTCGACGAGTCAACGCGCGAAGGACGCCCGTAGGCATTGCGGAGCGCGGACAACACCCGCTGGTAGCTCTTGCCCAGCAGCCCCGGCCCGATGCTGTCGCGCGTCTGTGCTGGGGATGCGAGGGCCAGGCCGGCCAAAAGAAGCAGTAGTGTAATCTTTATCCGCATGAATGAATTACGCTCCAAATAAAATTCCGGTTGCAAAATTACGAAAAAACCTCCGAAGCGCCAAAAGAAAGCTTCCGTCCTGCGCGCCCCACCCCACTCTCGCCGCCTTCCGTGCCCGCCACGTCACGGCTGTCCGGGCCATGCTATTCTTCCACAAGCTTGTCGCCACGATGGTGCTGGCGCATTCGCTTCCCCACACTGATGCCCAACCGTTTGGGCACGAGGCCGAGAATCTCGCTGGGAGCCAAAGGCAGCAGATGGGCAAAGTGCGAGGCGCAAAGCCTCAGCGTGACGCGCCAGTGTGGCTGCGTGCCCTTGCGGAACCCATAGCCGAAGTTGCCCCCGCGCTTCACCACCTTGAAGAGATAGGCATTATACCGGCTGTCGGAAGCACGCAGGGGCACGAGGGCCAGCGCCGGGTCCATCTCCAGATATTCCACGAGAAACGCCATCACGGCCTTGTAGGCCCGGAGGTAGCCCATGGCACGCAGGTGCTCCTCCAGCCTGGCGGCGTCGATTTCGTCATGCTTGCTCCTCAACAGCACGGCCAGGTCGCAGAAATGGCGCAGCCCGATGCCCTCCATGAGCAGATGGTTGAACATATGCTTGAAGATGACCAGCAAGTCGGTGATGGCGTCGAAGCCCTTCACCGGCACGCCGTCGATGTTGAGGAAGGTCGCACGGGTCAGCGACGCCTCTATCAGCCGGTCGAAGTAGCGCTGATGCCGGCGGCAGCCGAAGGTCTCCACGCGATGGTGGAACTCGAAGCGGATGCCGTTGTAGACAAAGGAGACGTGTTTTTCCGTCCCCTCGTCAAAGAGAGCTCCCCGCTTTTCCAACAGGGCGACGGCCCGGTCGTAGTCGCCGGGGGGAAAGTAGAAGTCGGCGTCGCCCATGGTGCGCGTCCACGGCTTGTCATAGTAGCGGGCAGCCATCACACCTTTGAACACCACATAGCTGATGCCCTCCCGCTCCAGCACGGCGGCCACCGCGGCCACGCACTGGAGCATCTCCTGGTAGGCCTTGTGGGCACGGTTCTCCGTGTCCAGCCAGTTCGTGGTCTGGTCGACGTCGCTCCGCAGCGATTGGCCTATCACATAGTCGGCCATCATGGCCGCGACCGACTGCGCCCGGGAAGCCTTGAAGAGCGCCTTCATCGTGGGAGCGTCGAGCTCGGGCATGGGAGCCGGGTGCCGCCACAGGCTTCCCGCGAGAAACTTCATCAGGATGTTCTTCATCTCATCGTTGTGGCAGCTTGTGCCCATTCAGCACCGGACGGACGTATTGCGGCACCTTCCACAACATCTTCAGCACCTTCAGCAAGAGTCCGTGCATGCCGAGCGAGTTGTAGACATCCACGTCCTCGTGGAACATTTTCCAGAACGAGCGCCCGTTGGTCGACCGCCCGCCCATGCGCATCTTCACCACATAGCGGTCGAGGAACTTCACCCTGAGATGCTTCTCATAGAGATAGTGCACGAGGAACTCGGTGTCCGATGCGATGGAATAGCTCGTGTCGTAGAGCACGTCCTTCATGATGATCTCGCGGCGCATGAAGCAGGTGGGGTGCAGGGGGAGCCATCCCGCGGCCACCTTGCGGCGCAGGAAGGGGGCCCCGCGCCAGTCGCGCACCACCCGGTCCAGGCGCTTGCTGTCCACATACACGCCGTTGGCATAGACCAGGTCGACGCCGCCGTTGCCGAAAGCCTTCACGATGTCGCCCACCACGTGGTTGTCGAAGAGGAAATCATCGCTGTGCACCCATCCCACGATGTCGCCCGTGGCCATGCGCAGCCCCTTGTTCAAGGCGTCATACATGCCGTGGTCGGGCTCCGACACGGCATGGAAGGAGAACATCGGGTGGGCGGCCTTGAACTCCCGTGCCTCCACCCGCTCCCTCACAGCCCTTACTTCGTTGGCGGTGTTGTCGGTGCTGCCTCCGTCCACGACGATGTATTCAATGTTGTCGTAGTTTTGCGCGAGCACGCTCTCCATGGCTCCGCGTATCACGTCGCCCCGGTTGAAGCTCACCGTTAGTATTGTTACTTTCATTGTCTTGCTTTCTCCAACCGCAGCAGGCCTTGCTTCACGACGGTCAGTTGCAGTCCTATGTTGTTTCCCAATAGTTTGCCATGGTCCATCCCCACGCCGGCCTTCACGCTCCACCCCTTGGGCAGGGCGTGCGCGGCCTCCACGAGCACTGACGTGTCGTAGCGCCAGGGCACGTAGGGGTTGCCATAGGTGCCCAGGCTCTGTTGCCACGATGCGAGCACGCGGTAGCTCCACGAGGGCAGGGGCTCGCCGTCAACGCCCACATGGAAGGCCACGAATCGGTTGTTCTCCACCTGGATGAGGTGGTCGCTATTATAAAGAGGTGAACGGTAGAGGGGGTTGCCCATCACCATGCCCCAGTGCTGCCACCCGGTGTATCGTCCGTGGTTGTAGTAGTTGTCGCGTCCGGCTATGTGGTCGGCCATCTGCGACGAGTTGTCGTGATACACCGGCCCGCTCTGGTATTTCGTATAGAGGTATTCCACGACCACGTCCCTCACCCACGTTCCCCGCTTCAGGTTGAGCTCCACGCCGAGCATCATGTCCTTCAGGTCGTACACCACGTAGCGGTTGTCCACGTGCTTGCGTATGTTGTCGCCGTCGGTGCGGTAGCCGTCATAGTCCAGGTGGAACATGGCGCTGTGGTCCTCGAAGTAGTGGTCGCCATAGAAGTGCAGCGCCCAGTCCTTCCGCTCATAGTTCAGCCGGAACACATAGGCCCCGAGCTGGTTGCCGTCGGCATTGCCGTAGATGCCCTCGCCCGGGTCGCTTCCACCTCCAATGAGCGCGTCCCAATAGTCCTTCAGGCCGTCGCCCATGTGGATGTCGCCCAGCACGGGGTCGTGCACGGTGCCGCCGAACTCCGCCGCCATCTCCAGTCCCAGCTCCGCCGAGAACGGCTTTCCCGCCTTGCCGAGCCTGAGGTAGCCGGCCTTGGAGTGATAGCGCACGTCCTGCGACCACCTGTTGCCGTGGCTTCCGGCGAAGTCGCGCTCCCACTCCTGGTCGGTCAGCCATCCGTAGGCCAGGTGCCCCTTCAGACCCAGCCACGACCACACCTTGATGTATTCGGGCAGAGCCACCCTCACCTGGGGCACGGGGCGCGCGTTGATGCCCAGGGCCTGTGAGCCCGACGACAGGCGCGCGTTCTTCAGTTCCATGGGCTGCTCCTTGGCGCCGATGGTGAGCGTGCCCTTCAGCCACCGTCCCTCGGCATAGAGCTGTTGCAGGATGAGCGTCGAGGTGTTGTTCCACGCCACCGCCACGTCGGCTCCCGCGCTCCATCCCCACTTGCGCTTGCGCTCCGCCTCCGGCTCCTCGCGGAAGACGCTTCCGCGCACATAGCCGTTGCCGGCATGGAGCGACGACAAGCCGTAGCGGTTGCTGTTCAGCCACAAGGGCGTGGTGTGGTGCGACATCGTCTGTGAGGCCTCCACACGATACTCCAGCGAGTCCGCCACGCCCGCACGGGCGTGATGGGCCGCAAGCAGGAGGAGTGCCGCCAAACATATCTTCTTATTCTTCATGGCAGATTGCTGTCTTCTTTCTGGTTAAGCAATGGTTTTTCTGGATGGATGGCTGTTTGCGAATCTTGTTCATTCCAATCCACGAAATCGGGCTTGGCCACCTCTTCCGGAGCCAGCACCCACGTGTAGAGCTGCTTCATCCGGCGAGCCACCGACTCCACCGAATAGCGTTCGGCCGCCACCCGCCGGCCGCGCCGGCCCATGGCGGCGAGCTCGCCGGCCGTGCGCCGGGCCGCCTCGCCCACGGCCCCTTCGATGGCCTGCTGGTCGAAGGGAACCCACCAGCCGCACGCCTCCTCGGCGAGCACGCTCCAAGGCGCCCCCTGGGTGGCGATGCAGGGAATGCCCCTCACCAGAGCCTCGAGCACCACGTTGCCCATGTTCTCGAACTCGCTGGGCAGGGCCAGCACCGAGAGGCGGGCCAGGGCCTCGTCCTTGGCCTTGCCCGAGAGGAATCCCGTGAAGCGCACGTTCGTCAGCCTCAGCCCGCCGGCAAGCTGGCGCAAGCGCCGCTCATAGTCGCGGTCGCCGCCGCCAATGATGACGAGCTCGGCGTCCTTCAGCCCCAGATGGGCAAAGGCCAGGATGAGCTTCTCCACATGCTTCCGTGGCGAGAGCCGCCCGAGGTAGCCCAGCCGGAACACCCCGTCGCCCTTTGGCGGCGGATAAGTCTTGATTTCCACCGGGTTGGGAATCACGGCAATGGGAGCCGTCACGCCCAGTTCCCGGCAATGGTCGCGCTCCGCCCCGCAAGTGGCGTGTACGCACGCCGCCCCGTTCAGGTCGGCGAGCAGCCGCCAGCGCAGCGACCACCGCTTCAGCCGCGCGTGGCTCTTCGCAATGTCTTGCGGATAGAGCATACCATGGGGTGTCATCAGATAGGGCTTCCCTTGGCTTCTGGCCACGTCGCAGAGGGCATAGGTGGGATACTGCCACACGCCGTGGGCATGGTAGAGGTCCACGCCCGCCACCGACCGCAACTCCTTCTTCAGCCAGGGCGAATAGGCCATGCGCCCCGGCCAAGGCCTGTGGCAGTCATGAATGGGGATGTCGTCGCCCCACAGCTGATGCCCCTTTAATAATCCATACATCGACACCTGGGCATCAACGCCTTCCCCACGGAGACCTTTAACTATCAGATAAGCGGTCATGGCCGTTCCACCATCGCCCGCATCTAGATTACAATAATGCAAAGCCTTCATCATATCATGGACATCACCAATTACACATATCGGTTCCCAAACAGCCGGACGACAAGATTATCGGGCAAAAGGTTGAGCAAGTGAAGATAAACCCAATACATCGAGGCATTGATGAAACCGAAATGCCTGCGTCGGAAATAGAAGTTCAAACGTGGGTTGGAGCCCAAAGGTGAATACAACCGCTTGAACCTTCCGCACACATTCATTCCCATGGCGCGAACCCGGCAATAGTTGTTGGCCTTGCCCTCGCCTACCGCCGTGCGTGTCGTCACCACCGGAATGCCATGTTCTTGTGCACGCAATCCATAGTCCACGTCACCCAAATCATGATGGAAACGCGGGTCAAGGATGCCTATCTGCTCAACGGCACTTCGCGGAATCCACACCACATTGCCATTCATAAAGGCAACAGGTTGTGGCTTTCCGGCGGGTTGAATGAGGCGTTTCCGGCGGTCTGACCCTCCATATATGACCTTACGCTTGTCCGGGCTTTCTATGATGCCCGACACGACGGCC